>NZ_CP072649.1:900000-1000103 GCF_018304825.1 Chloracidobacterium validum | reverse complement strand
ATGAGGAGCCCTCAAAACATGTGTTGAAATCGGTGCTGAACGTGGGTCAGAGCCGCCCTGATCGTGGCCATCCCAGACCGGCGGCCAGGCCGTACGGTGTTAGGCGGTAAGGTGTTATTTGGTAAGCGTCCAAGAACGTCCCGGCGGGCCACACAATCCGCGACCGAAGCTTGGGCGTCACCGCGCAAGGTCAGTTGCGCCGTGACGCCACCCCCGGTGATGCCGATGACGCGGTGGGCAATGAGCCGGTTGTTGACGAGCGCCAGCACCACGTCCCCAACCGAGACAGGCGCATCCATGGCAAGCGGTTCCACTCGAATAACGTCCCCGTCGGCAATGGTGGGCGCCATGCTTTGACCCGTCGCGCGAAATCGCACGGCGTGCCCCTGACGCAGCAGGTCAACGACCAGTGGAGTCAGTTTGAGGTTTGTCTTCATGACCGCCTCCGCGCGTAGTCCACAGCCGCCGGTGTTGGGGTGAAGGTCAGCACTTCGCAGGGCAGCGCTGCCGCCAGCTCGCCGAGAAAGCCAACGGTGAAATCAATCGCCGCCGAGTCGTAAAACGGCGGAAAAGCGCGGGCGAAAAGCAGGGCTGCCGCCTGTCCAGGTGAGAGCCACTCGCTGCGCTCCTGAGGTCCATGACGCAGCACGAAAAGGCGCGTCAGCGGGGCTGCTACCGGCTCGGCGAACGCGGCCTCGCCGTGCCACGGGGTTCCAAACATGAGCCAGCGTCCGTCCAGGTGGCGAACGATCACTCGGTCGTCACTGAGCACCGTCGCCCCGGCACGAGACCACAGGTGCGCCATCGTTGTTTTGCCGTCGCCCGACTGCCCAACGAAGAGAAATCCGCGCCCGTCGGTGTCCACGACAGCGCAGGCATGGAGTTCGACGCCGCGCCCACGCGCCAACAGATTGGTTGTCAACAGTTCGTCGAGGGGGTACTCCAGCGGCGCGCTCATCGCTGCTACCACCGCCGGATCGCGCCGGTACCAAACCCGCCCGGTTTGGTAAGTGGCATCAAACCAGGCGACGCGATAGGGCTGCGGCCCAAACACCGGCGATGAGATGTCGTAGCGATAGCCGCCATCCGCGCGATACAAGTTCCACGTGCCGCCCGAAGCAAACACGCATGCCGCCGGGTCGGATGGCGCCACCGGCTCGGTCAACCAGCCGACTTGAACCAGGGCATCCGGTGTCCGTGTCGCATCGGGTGGGATGACGAAACGTGCCGCTGGGCCGCCGACTTCCAGCGGCACATCCGTCGCAGGCGACTCAACCATCAGGTAAAGCCCCCCGATGGAAAACAGCACTTGCCGCACCTAGCAAAACCCTAAGAAGCAATGCTGTTGCAACTCAGCGTGGCACAGGTCCCAGCCGCAGGTCCGGCCGTCGAGGCGGTTTTACAAGCGCCCAGCACGGCTTCCTCGGCCCGCAGTTCGACGCGGGTGATGGTCGGCTTCGTGTAGGGACGACGCCGTGCCTGATACTCTGGTTTGCTGCTGGTTGCGTTGGGTTGTTGATCGTGGTTTGTCATAGCCGTTATTCAAGGTGACGGATTCAAGATGACCAGCGTGCACGCGGGTATGTTGTGCGGGGATATAGGAACTCATTTGGCCGAAACCAGCGCTGCCGGCGACGGTTGAATCACTGGCAGGCTCCGGCGTGACGTGGCAGGTAGCGTGACACCGAGTTCGGCGGCGCGGGCGCGGAGCAACGCTACCGATGCCTGAATATCTTCGTAACGCGCACTGCCCGGACGATATTCACAAAGCGGATTGGGCTTGAGTGGGATGTCCAGCAGGTAGGCGCGCAAATGGTTCGCGCGGCAATGGAAGTCCACCGCGGATTCCTTGTCGCCGTTCTCCAGCTCGTTGACGGCGGCACAGCCCGAGCACATCGGGCGAATCTCGCAACCCGCGCACTTGGCAGGACGGGTTCGCTGTTGCAGGCGGACCTGGCGCAGAAAATGCTCCCACCCGTCGCGGAAGCTTCCTTGCCGCAAGTCGTAGGTATCCATCTGCGACAGGACGCAAATGGACATTTCACCGTAGGGATTGACCGCGAAGGAGCCGACCCCGCCGCCACAGTCATAGACGGTGTTGGTGACGTAGGGGGCCATGGCCGCCGTCTGGTAGCGGTTGTTGAGGTCCTGCCACGCCGGCAGTCGGCGGGGATCGCGCAGGTCAAGCTCAATCACTTCCTCCGGCGTCAGTCGCACCTCTAACGGCGCCTGCGAACAGTCAATGCGTGGATTGAGCATGCTGTCGAACTTGAACGGCACGCCCAAGCTCTCGGCAAAGTCGCGCATGGCAAAAATTTCGTCTTTGGTGATGGTTGTCCCGACGGTCTTGAGCTTGAGCGGCAGCTTGCGTTCTAAGAGCAACTGGATGCCCCGGTGACAGCGGTCGTAAGAACCTGGCACGCGGGTCATCCGTTCGTAGGTCGTGCGAGTGTGTCCGTAAAGCGTGATTTCGATGGCGAAGGGCTGCCATTCGGCCAAGTAGTCGGCAATCCGTGGCGTGATCAGCGTCCCGTTTGTAAACAGCGTGATGAGAAACCCACGCTGTTTGGCCTCGGTGTAAATTTCGAGAAAGTCCGCCCGCGCCAGGATTTCGCCGCCCGTAAACAGCACCCAGAGCGTGCCGGCCTCGGCAATCTCATCAAAAATCCGCCGATATTCATCCAGCGAAAGTTCACGCCGCCGCGCTGCGTGATCATGCATGGGCAGGTTGTTGTAGCAGTGCTGGCAGACCAGTGGGCAACGGCGGCTCACCTCAAACGTCGCCTCGAGCGGAACACGCTGTTCCAGGAGACGTTTGTGGAGCAAGCGACTGAGGTGCGCGTAAGCAACGCTTTCCATCAGCTTCCTCAACCTATTCCTCAACCTATGCAGCGTTACTTGCGGCGACTGTGAGCCGGACAAGCCCGGCCTGCTGAAGGTCACGCAGGAACAGGGTGACATCCTCAACGGCCTGTTGTGGCGCAACGTCAAAAGCTTGCATAAGGGCCGATCCCAGCGTGGTTGGGTTGCCACTTCGTTCGAGCTGTGACCACAGAAAAGCTGCCGTTTCGTTCAAAACGTAAATGGCGTCCAGGTCGGCTGCCTGGCCGCGGATAGGGATGAGTAGCGTTTCGCCGGCAACCCGACGCATCACACAAGGGAGTTGCTCGACGACCTGACCAAGTGGGATGGAGAGAGTCATAAGCTAGAATTCCAAGTTGCGATACTAGATTTTTCTCTTGCGCCAATGACTCTAGTATCGGAGTACTGCAAAATGGTTGCCAAAGTTTCTTTGCAAACGGTTGTTCAAACCGGAAGTCGTTTCGCCAAACGTTGGGGTTTCATTCTGGCTACTCGAAGCCATCCTAATCATTGCGTCGTTGGCCGCTTTCCGCTTGGCTTTCCGCCGTTGCTTGGTAAGAATGGGCGCTTGTTTCGGCGTGGCCGGTCGTAACCGGTCTGCGCCATCTTGGAAGCCCATTGGGTCATGATCCACCTACGATCATGCTCCACCTACTGGATGATGCTTTATATGTCGCCACGTCTATTCGCACACCTGCTCCTTACCCTGACCCTATGTCTCTTGCCACGCTTGCCTATGACCGTTCGCGCCCAGACAGTGATTGCGCCGCCATCCGCCCACCAGACGGCGGCGAAGCCAGCCGTGTTGAGCCTGGGCGCGTCTCGCTGGCGGGCCCTGAGCCTGGATGAGCGCGTCCGTTATCGCCAGGCCATCGAAAACGTCTATTGGAAACGGCGGCGCTGGGAGTCCACCACGCCTAAGCCAAGCTTTGAAAGCGTCTTTCCGCTGACCCGCCTGCGCGCGCTCGTCGTGGACGAACTGCGCCAACAGCACGCGCTCGATCTGCTGTGGCGACATGCGCCAACCGCAGCGGAACTCCAGGCCGAGGTGGCCCGGATGATTCGGCAATCCAGGCAACCGGAAGTACTACGGGAGCTTTTCGCGGCGCTGGACAACGACCCGATTGTGATTGCCGAATGTCTGGCGCGTCCCGCGCTGGTCAAGCAGCGGCTGCGGGCCGACTATGCCCGCGACCCGCGCTTCCATGCCCAAACCGAAGCCCTGGCGCGCCACGCGCTCGAAAGCACGGGCCGGCTCGAACAAATGCCCACTTTGGGAGCAACGTACACCGAAGTTGAGTTTGTTCGGGAGCGCGGGGCGGCTGTGCCCCCGGATGAACCTTCCAATCGCCTACGCATTTCTGACACGCATTGGAACACGGAAGTCGCCCAACTTCTGGAACGCTTTGATGCCAGCCTGACGAAGCTCGTGCCCGGCGCAACCACGGCGCTGTGTGAAGACGACGAGCGGTTTTTCATCCAACAACTACACTCGGTTGAAGACGGACGCCTGCGGCTAGGAACGGCCGAGTGGCGGAAGGTGGATGTTGACAGTTGGTGGTCGCAGGTCCAGATGAACTACAGCCCGGTTGTCCCGGTGGTGACCGGCGTGTTTCCGGCGCTTGCCCTAAAGACCCTAGAAAGTGGCGTTCCCGAAGCCATTGCGGGCAATGACAACCGCTGGGCGCAAGACCCCGTGGATGCCGTGCCGGCGCCCCGCTTCCGCCACACGGCCGTCTGGACCGGTGTCGAGATGATCATCTGGGGTGGTTTTCGCGGCACGTTCACGGGTGGAAGTCCGCTCAACACCGGCGGACGCTACAACCCCATCACGGATACCTGGACGCCGACGCGCATCGCCCCAAGCGCCGCCGGCGCGACGGATGGCGCGCCGGCCCCCCGCGTCAATCACACGGCGGTCTGGACGGGCAGCCGCATGATCGTTTGGGGTGGCGTCAGCGGGACGCCGGTCAACTCCGGCGCGCTCTATGATCCGGTCGAGGACAAGTGGGCGGAGACACGCACCAGCCCTAGTTCTTCCACGGCGAATGACGGTGCGCCGGTAGCACGCTTCAGCCACGTTGCGGTCTGGCTTTCGCAGGCAGGACGCATGGTCGTTTGGGGTGGCAACCTCAATTTCACAGGCAGCATTGCCATTCCGACCAACACCGGTGGCGTCTATAACCCTGAAACCAACGCCTGGAGCGCGACCGCAACGACCGGCGCGCCGCTGGCCCGCACTGACCACGTTGCTGTCTCGACCGGAACGGCGATGATTGTTTTCGGTGGCGTCAATGCCGATGGCGGGCGTCTCAACAGTGGCGGCATCTATACGCCCGGCAACAACACCTGGACGGCGACCAGCACCACCAACGCGCCCGGACTGTTCACGCCCAGCGCCGTGTGGAGCGGGACGGAACTCATCGTGTGGGGAAGCGTCGCCGGCGCGCCGGCGCCAATCGTGGCCGGCGCGCGCTACAACCCCGGCAACAACACCTGGACGGCCATTGCCACGGCTGGCGCGCCGTCGCCCCGCGTTGACCAGACGGCTGTCTGGACCGGGACGGAGATGATTGTCTGGGGCGGTTCGGCGCAGGGGACGCGCTTCAACGATGGTGGCCGCTACAACCCGGCGACCAATACCTGGACGCCGGTCACAACCATGGGCGCGCCGGTCGGACGGGAGAACCATACTGCCATCTGGACGGATGCCTACGCCGAACCGAACCAGGACGCGACGAAGTACATGATCGTCTGGGGTGGTCAGGGCGGTGATGCGACGGGCGGCCGCTACGACCCTGTGACCAATAGTTGGCTGCCAACAGCGACGACACCCGTGCCGGTGGCGCGGGAAGGTCACACCGTAGTGAATACCGGAACGGAAATGATCATCTGGGGTGGCTCGACGGCCGGGCTGCGGACGTTGACCGGCGGCCGCTACAACTTGGCGACTGCGCAGTGGACGCCGACTTCGACCCAGGGCGCGCCGGGAGCGGATGTCAATTTGCCTCCGGTCGGCCACACGGCCGTGTGGACCGGCAGTGAAATGATTATCTGGGGCGGACAGTCCACCACCGGCGGTCGCTACAACCCGCTCACCGATAGCTGGACACCAACTTCGCTCACGAGCGCGCCGTCAGCCCGCGAAGAGCACACCGCCGTCTGGACGGGCAGTGAAATGATTGTCTGGGGTGGGCGCTTCACCAATCCGGCGAACAACGAAACGAATTACCTGGACAACGGCGCTCGGTACAACCCGGCGACCGATACTTGGGCCGCGACGGCCACCGATGGTCGTCCGGGTCCGCGTTCGCGCCACACAGCCGTGTGGACAGGCACCGAGATGATCGTCTGGGGGGGCGTCACCTTTGCCGACAATCGCTTCTCCGAACTGCGCACCGGCGGTCGCTACAATCCCGTCACCAACGCTTGGACGCCGACCCGCACCGATCCAACCTCGTCCGGCGGCGCGGATGGCGCGCCCAGTGGGCGGTTTGATCATACGGCGGTCTGGACCGGCGACCGGATGATTGTCTGGGGCGGCGCGACGACGGCCGCGCAAGCGTTCAACTCCGGGGCGCTGTACAATCCGGCGACCGACACTTGGGCGGCGACGGCCGCCACCGGCGCGCCAACGTCCCGGTCCGGGCATACGGCCGTGTGGACTGGCCGTGAGATGATCGTGTGGGGTGACGCCGGCGCGACCGGCGCCCGCTACAACCCGGCGTTCAACTTCTGGCGGCCAGTGGAGACCGAAGGCGCGCCGGATTTGACGGCCAACCATACGGCGATCTGGGATGCGACGCGCCGCCAGATGGTCGTCTGGGGCGGACGTGGCAGCCAAGGGTTGTCGAAGGCGCTAGGCGCGTATGGCGCGCGGGGTGAGCAAGGCGACACCGCCGGCATTTTTCGCCAGGGCCGGTTTTTCCTGCGCAACTCGAACACATCCGGGGAGGCCGACCTGGCGTTTTCGTTTGGCGCGGAAGGTGACACCCCGCTGGCCGGAGACTGGGACGGCAATGGCGTCACCACCGTCGGTGTCTTTCGCCAGGGAACCTTCTTCCTGCGCAACAGCAATGACGCCGGCTTTGCCGATCTGGCGGTTGCCTATGGTGCGGTTGAAGACATTCCGCTCGTCGGTGACTGGGACGGCAACGGCACGACGACCATCGGCGTGTATCGTCCCTCCGAACAGACGTTCTTCCTGCGCAACAGCAACACGCCCGGCCTCCCTGACATCGTGGTTCCCTATGGGGACAGCGGTGACCGCCCGGTGGTCGGGGACTGGGATGGCAACGGGACAACGACCATTGGCGTGGTCAGGGGCAACCGGTTTCTGCTGCGGAATGACAATAGTGGCGGCTTTGCCGACCTGACGTTTGACTTTGGTAACCCGGATGACAAGCTCGTGGTGGGCGACTTTGACGGTGACGGCGTGGATACGGTTGGCGTCTATCGCGGTCAAACGTTTTTCCTGCGCAACACGAATCTGCCGGGCCCGGCCGACTTCCTGTTCGTTTATGGCGCCGACGGCGACCTGCCGCTGATGGGGAACTGGGACGGAATGTTGTGAGCCATCGGGTCGCGTTTGGCGTGGGAGGCGTCAGGGTTCAATGATGGCCGCAATGGGCACGCGCCGCCCGCGTCCAAACGCCTTTGGCGTGACCTTGATGCCCGGCGCGGCCTGCTGGCGCTTGTATTCGTTGCGGTTGATGAGCTTTGCCACCTGCTCGACGGTCGCGCGGTCGAAGCCTTCCGCGATGATTTCTTCGATGCTCTGGTACCGCTCGATATAACGCTCCAGGATGGCGTCGAGGACATCGTAGGGCGGGAGCGAATCCTGATCCTTCTGGTCGGGCCGCAGTTCGGCCGAGGGCGGTTTCGTGATGGTATGGGTTGGTATCACGGTTTGATGGCGATTGATGTAGGCCGCCAGGCGATACACATCGGTTTTGGGCACGTCGGAAATCACGGCCAACCCGCCGCACATGTCGCCGTACAGCGTGCAGTAGCCAACGGCCAACTCTGACTTGTTGCCGGTCGTCAGCACCAGCGCGCCCTGTTGGTTGGAAAATGCCATGAGCGTCACGCCGCGCAGTCGCGCCTGGAGGTTTTCCTCCGTGACGCCGTGCGGGGCAAAGCCAAACGCCGGTGTGAGCATCTGCGTCATGGCACCGACCGCCGGCTCGATGGGGACGACCTGGAACGCGATGCCCAAGTTGCGGGCCAGTTCGGCGGCATCGTCGAGACTGTGCTGGGACGAGTACTTCGAGGGCATGGCCACGCCGAGAACATGTTCGCGTCCGAGCGCGCGAACGGCAATGGCCGCCGTCACGGCCGAATCAATGCCCCCGCTCAGACCGATCACGGCCTGCTGAAAACCGCACTTGGCGAGGTAATCCTTGACGCCCAGCACCAGCGCGTCATGGATGTCGCTGATCTCATCCGCCGGCCTGGGGGTGATGGTCGCCGGCAGGTTCGCCAAGTCAATCACCCGGAGGTCTTCCTCAAAAGCTTTGGCTTCCAGCACCAGCTCACCCTGCGCGTCGAGAACCAGGCTGCGCCCGTCAAACACCAGGCTGTCATTGCCGCCAACTTGGTTGACCAGGATGACGGGCACTTGGAACGTCGCCGCGTGGTGCGCCAGCATGGCTTGCCGGAGCGGCCTTTTCCCGCGGTGAAAAGGCGAGGCGGACACATTGATGATGACCTGCGCACCCTGCTCGGCAAGCTCGCGGACTGGATCGATATCGTAGAGGTGCGTATCCCAGAACTCACGGCTGTTCCAGGCGTCCTCGCAAATGCAGACCCCAAGCCGGTGCCCGTGCCAGGCGATGACTTCACGGCGTTCGGACGGCTCGAAGTGGCGCGCTTCGTCAAACACGTCATAGGTCGGCAACAGGGTTTTGTAGCGGATGGCCTGCAACTCGCCGCCTTCGAGCAGGGCCACGGCGTTATAGAGCGGCTTACCAAAATCGTCAGGATTTTCCGCCACGAAGCCCACCAGCAACGCCGCGTCCACCGTGGCCGAGAACCGGACGAGATCATCCAGCGCGGCAAGGTTGCGAGCGATGAAGGCCGGGCGGTCGAGCAGGTCGAGCGGCGGATACCCTGGAATCGTAAGCTCGGGAAACACGACCAGTCGGGCCCCCTGAGCCGCCGCGCGCATGGCGTACTGTCGGATTTTGGCCGCATTGGAGACAAAGGCTCCAACCATCGTATTGATTTGGGCGAGCGCGATTTTCATTCGAGTCCTCTGGCTTGAACGGCATGAAAGGGAAAAGCCTCAATTGTACATGTCCGAAGTCGGTTGTCACGGACTTGATATTGTGGTGAGCGGCCGCGCGACCACAAGGAAACGGACACTACCCATGGCGGAAGCGCCCGGTCTGGGCGCTATCTGTCGTGTAGATGGTTAGAAATTGCTTGATTTTACGCAGTTTTCTGGCTACGCTCGGAGGAAATTCGCTCCAGAACAAGGGAAAATCACGTCATTCGCGCGTTTGCGCTCAGGAGGACCCACAACCATGGCTGCCAAGGCTGCAAAATCCACGTCACCGAGCACCACCACGAAATCGAAAGCGGCCGCGCCGACCAAGGCTGCGGCATCGGCCAAAGCGGCGACCCCGGCCAAGAAAGCGCCGGCCAAGAAAGCGCCGGCGAAAGCCATGACCAAAACCGAGATTATCAACCACTTTGCCGAAAAGTTTGCGCTGCCGAAAGCAACGGTGCGCGGCTTTTTTGATGAACAGGCTGAGTTGGCGGCGGCTCAGTCCAAGGTTGGGTTTACGATTCCAGGAATTGGCAAGTTGGTCGTTCGGGAGTATAAAGCCCGCGAGGGGCGCAACCCGCGCACGGGCGAAAAAATGAAAATCAAAGCCCGCAAGCGCCTCAAATTCGTTATCTCGGCAGCGGCCAAAAAGGCGGCCGGCTTCGATAAGTAGAGGCGGAAAACGGCATCGCTGGGCCCTTCCACAGGCGCGTGGCTATCGGCTCTTGGGGCCGGTAGCGACGCGCTTGCCGTCAGGTCGTCAACTGCTTCCGGCCATGTCGTGCCGGCGCAGGGTTGCTATTCCTGGGTTCATCATGCCGTTCGTGATCGCTCGACCAAGGCTGTTTGGTCATCCACTGCCATTTGTTTGGCGCCGACTCCGTTACGTCCTGCTTGGCGCGTGTGGGCTACTGGCGGGATTGACCGTGACCGCCTGGGCGCGGTCACATCCACCGCCAACGACGTTCGTTCGGCTTTCAACGGGACAGGGTCTCTCTCAGAGCACCGCGCAGTGCCTCACGCAAGATAATCAAGGCTTTCTGTGGATTGGCACGCAGGACGGCCTCAATCGCTACGATGGCTATACGTTTCAAACCTTTCGCGCTGACCCAACCCACTCCGCGAGTCTGAGCGACAACTACATCACGGCGTTATGCGCCACCCCCACCGGACTCTGGATTGGCACCCAGCACGGTCTCAATCGCTATGACCCGGTGCGCCAGGTCTTCACCCGCTTTTACGCCAGGGCGGAAGACCCCCAGAGCCTTGCGCACGACCGCATCACGGCGCTCGGCTGCGATGCGCGCGGCGGCTTATGGGTTGGGACGCCACATGGGTTGCATCGCTGGGAAGGGGAGCGCTTCACCCGCTTCCCCTACCAGGACGACTCCGGCCTGGCGGAAAGTCTCAATGTCATCCGCGCCATCGTCCCAGACGCCACGGGAACACTGTGGCTCGGCACGAATGGCGGCCTGTGCCGGTTCGACCCGTCCAGCGGGAAGTTCACCCCGGCGCTCGTCGGTCAACGAGTTCTCGCGCTTCAGTTTGACCGCCAGGGAAAACTCTGGCTCGTCGGGCAGGGACTGACCTGCTATGAGCCAGACCGGGGTCGGGTGACGCACTTTCGCCATGATCCTCGGCGGCCAGATAGCCTTGCCAGCGACCAAACGCGCGCCGTGGTCGAAGACGCCCGGGGCCGCCTGTGGGTTGGGACGTGGGGCAGCGGACTCAGCCGCCTAGAAACCGAAAACGATGGCGGGCGGTTCACGCACTTCCGCCACAACCCCCGGCAGCCAACGTCGCTTGGGCATGACTTCATTTGGCAACTCGTGCGTGACCAGGCCGGAACGGTTTGGATTGGGACTGACTTCGGCGGACTCAACCAAATGGTCGAGGGGCGTTTCGCCATTCATGACGCCAACCCGGACCGGGGTGACCGCCTCAGTGATGGGCTGGTCTGGTCACTCACGGAAGACCGGCGCGGCAACCTCTGGGTTGGAACCAACCAGGGCCTGAACTGCCTTGATCCCCAGGGGGGCATCCGTCACTACTTGGCTGACCACCGCCCCGGCCAACTCAACCACGGCATCGTGGGAGCGTTGCTCACAACGCGGGATGGCACGCTCTGGGCAGGCACCGAGCAGGGCGGACTCCATCGCCTTGACGCCACGGCCAACCGATTTACCTCCCTTCGCCACCAACCCGGTCGAGCCGATGGCTTGAGTGACGATTGGGTCCATGCGTTGTGCGAAACCCGCGCCGGTGAACTCTGGGTCGGGACGCAGCGCGGACTTGACCGGGTTGACCCACCAACCCAACGGGTGGTTGACCGGCGGCCGCGCCGTCCTGACGAACCGGGACGCGACGCCATTTGGGCCATTCAGGAAGATCCAACCGGCGCGCTCTGGCTGGGCACGGAGCGCGGTTTATTCCGATGGCAGCCCCAAACCCGGCAGGAAGACCACTATTGGCATGATCCATCCCGCCCCGATAGCTTGACCCACGATTGGGTTCTGGCACTGCATCTCGACCGGAAGGGAAGCTTGTGGGCCGGGACGCCAGGCGGACTCAATCGCTTCCAGCCCGACCATCGAACCTTTGTTCGCTACACGACGGCCCAGGGGCTGCCCAACAACGTCATCAATGTCATCCTGGAAGATGAGGCCGGCCATCTTTGGCTTGGCACAAACCACGGACTCTGCCGGTTTGACCCGGAAACGGAAACTTGCCGCACCTATGACCTCCGCGATGGGCTGCCCTCCAACGAAATCAGCACGGCTGCGGGATGGCGGAGCGCGGACGGTTGGCTACACATGGGCACCACCGCCGGTTTTTTCTCGTTTCACCCATCCCAGCTCGTGGACAACGCTTTCATCCCACCCGTTGCCATCACCAGTTTTCGGATTTTTGACCGTCCGGCGGCAGACTTCGATGCTGCGCGGGGGGTGACGTTGACCCACCGGGAGAACTTCTTTGCCTTCGAGTTTGCCGCGCTGAACTTCATCGCGCCTGAAAAGAACCAGTATGCCTATCGGCTGGAGGGCTTTGACCGAGACTGGGTGTTGTGCGGCACCCGGCGTTATGCCGGGTACACGAATCTGGATCCAGGGGACTATGTCTTTCAGGTGCGCGCCGCCAACAACGACGGTGTCTGGAATGACCAGGGCGTTCGTCTCCGCCTGCGCATTCTTCCGCCCTTTTGGCGCACCGGTTGGGCGTACGCGCTCTACACGGTTGCCAGCCTGGGGCTGGTGCTTGGGCTTTACCAGTTGCAGGTGCGCCGCTGGCGCTCCCAAGCTGCCTGGCGCGAAGCGCAGCTTCAGATGCAAGCCACGCAGGCTGCGCGGGATGCCGCGGACGCCCGCGCTCAGGCGGCTGAAGCCCAGGCCCAGGCCGCCGCAGTGCAGGCGCAAGCCGCGCAGCAACTCGCTGAGCGCAACCGTGAACTCGAAGCCCGCAATGCCGAGTTGATCGCTTCCCAGCGCCGCGCCGACCGCATGTTTTCCGCCCTGGCGGATGCCCTGCCTGGAACGACGCTCGACGACAAATACCGACTCGATGAAAAAATCGGCGCGGGTGGATTTGGCGCTGTCTTCAGGGGAACGCACCTTACCCTTGGCTATGCGGTTGCCGTCAAGGTTTTCAAGCCCATTGCCGGGAACGATAGTGCCGAGGCCCTGGAGCGCTTCCGCCGGGAAGGCGTCGCCATTTCGCGGCTTGATCACCCAAACATTGTGCGTGTCATGGATTCCGGGCTGTCACAGGATGGCATCGCCTATTTGGTCATGGAGCTACTGACCGGACATTCACTCAGGCACGAGCTGTGCGGACGTTTACCCCTGCGCCGGGTGGTCAGCCTGTTGATTCCCGTGTGCCGGGCGTTGGATGAGGCCCACCGGCAGGGCATCGTCCACCGCGACATCAAGCCGGACAATGTCTTTCTTCATCAGACGCCACGGGGCGAGATTGTCAAAGTCGTGGATTTCGGCATCGCCAAGCTGATCGGTGCCGGACGTGGGGAGGATGACCTCACTGCCACGGGGGCTGTGATCGGCACGCCAACCTATGTTGCCCCGGAGCGGGTTGCCGGCCAGCCCTACGACGGAAAATCCGACGTTTACAGTGTTGGCGTCATGGCCTATGAGATGCTGGCCGGGCATCTGCCGTTTCCGGCGACCGATGGCAACCCCTTTGCTGTGCTGTTGGCCCATCTCAATGTTACGCCCCCGCCACTCCGCCAGTTCGTGCCGGAGCTTCCGGCGGGCGTTGTTGAACTCGTCAACCAAGCCCTGTCGAAAGACCCGGCACTGCGTCCATCAGCCGCCGAGCTGGGGACACGATTGGTTGAGGTCATCCAGCACGTGAGCGGAAGCTTTACAGACGAGTCGACGAGTGACGATGTAACCCAGGCCATCGAGCGGCCGACCCTCCCCCTTGGTGCGGATACAGGCGACCACGGACTCAAAACGCATCGAAACCTTACCGTGTCGCCCAGCTTGCCGCCCGCCCGTGTGACCCATCAAGGCACTCCCCCCGAAGCTGCTCCGACCCTGATTGCTGATGAATCAAGCCTGCCCTGACGCTCCACGCCTTGTTTTGGCTTTGGTGGCTTGCGCCAGTGTGGGGCTGAGGTCGGGACTGAAAGTCAGGTTTGATCTGTCAGGAGGTGGTTGGTGGAAGCCTTCAACCGCCAAACCATCGCCAGTCCTGCGCGTGCGGTCGCCGCCAGACCCGGACCAAGCGCATCGTCCAAGCGCGAAGCGCCGTCCGGTTGGGCTACTGGCATTTCGTGCCTTGGCGGGTTCGGTGGTGAAGGCAAGCCACAGTGCGCAGTGCGGGTGGTTTCAACCATCCGCTGAACCATCCCTGCAACTTGCTTTTCTCGCTCCCTAGCGCGAGTCCATCAATCGCTCGACATGGAAGCGTTTGGCTTTGCCATGAGCTGTAAACTCCCATTCGAGCGAGCGGCCTTCCAGCCTGTAGTGCACGATGATTTCTTCTTCGTCGGCGTCGCGTTCGGTGGGAGGGCCAAGGTGTTCGGCAATGACGGCTTCATCCGTTTGGCCATCGAGCAAGAACCGCCGCCCATCAGCCAGGCAAAGGGTGACTTGGGCCGGCGTCACATTGCGGTCAAAGGTTTCAGGCTGGACGATAAACTCGAAGTATTCAATGTTGCCACCACCGCCCTCTACAACCAGTCCCAAGGTGGGATACTCAAAGCGTTCAATGTCGTAGGGGTGCGGATTGCTTGGTCGCCCCAGTAGGCTCAACACCTGATAGCTGTCCCCCAAAGCAATCAGGTCGTTGAGCCGCCCGTCAGGGATTCGCAACGTCAGCGGCAATGGGCGGGCCGCCGACCACATCGCCGTTGGGTCGGGGGGAGGCTTCGGTAGTGGTTCGCGCCCAAGCCAAGCAAGGAGCTTCTTCAGCATGGCTTCGTGTCAAGCGCGGCGCTGGAATTAGGCGGCGCGGTTTGCCTGCGCCTGGGCGGCCGTTTGGCGGACGGCGTCAAGGGCGCGTTCGCCAGTGGCGAGCAGGCTTTTGGCAATCTCGTTCGTCCATGTGCCACCCACGCGCACTTTCAGCCCCATGGTTGGAAGCTTCGTCAGGTAAACCGTGCGCCGCATGGCCGCGCCAAGGGTCCCGCCAATGCACATGCCAAAGGCATCCGCGCCGGCTTCCCCAATGCCGAGCGTCAGCATCTCCCCCAACCCGATGTAGATGTAGGGCAGCTTGGCCCATCCTTCGATGTCGGCGCGGATATTCCAAGCGGCAATTTCTGATTGCCGGACCGCGACCTGCGCCGTAGCTGGCAGTCCCTTGCCATCGTCGGTCGGGAAATGGGTGGCATCCCCCATGGCATAGACGCCGGGTTGCCCGGGCACTTCCAGACGTTGTGTGACACGCACTCGACCATGGGGGTCTTTCTCAATCGGCAGGTCCGCCAGCAGTGGATGCATTTCGATGCCGCCGGTCCAGGTGACAGTAGCCGCCGCCACTTGCTTGAGCGTCCCCTGTTTGTCGCAGCGAATTTCGACACCTTCGGGCGTCACCTTCGTCACGCCCCAGTCCAGCACCAAACTGACATTGCGCCGCTGCAAGGCATCCAGCGCAATTGGTTCGAGCCGGTGCGCCACCCCGCGCAAAATTCGCTCGTTGCGGTCAATGAGGTGGATTTCCATTTCCTTGCGCTCAAGCCCACGCGCCTGGGCCTGGGCATCGAGGTAATCGGCCAGCTTGCAGCTTACTTCCACACCGCAGGTTCCGGCGCCAACGACCAGAAAATTCAGTAGCGCCTTGCGGGCCTTGGCATCGCTGGTTTGCTTGGCGCGGTCGAGCACCCGATCAATATGCTTCTGGTACGCTTGGACATGGCCCAGGTCGTAAAATGGCTGTGAGTATTTATCCGCGCCGGGCACTTGGCGGAAATTAGGGCGACCACCCAGCGCCAGCGCCAGATAGTCATACCGATAGACACGCTCACCCACCTGCACCTGGCGCTTGGCAAGGTCTATTCGCTCGATGTTGCCCTGCACGAACGTCACCGCCCGATTGCCGAGAACGTCGCGGTACAGTGGCGCGATCTCCCAGACTTCGACTTCGCCGGTCAGGATTTCGTAGGCCATCGGCGTGAACAGGAACCGGTCATTGCGGTCCACCAGGGTAATGCGCACCGGGCGCGTCCACGGGTAGTTTGACAACTGGAAGGCCGTATTCAAACCGGCAAACCCGCCGCCTAAAACGAGAATGTCAATCGGTGATGAAGTCGTGTGCGGAGTAGTCATGGCGGTGAAAACATCCGTGTCGGAGAAGTCGGCTGGGAGGACGACCGTATCCTAGCTTACTCAGACATTGCTTGAGAATGCCAAAACTGGCCGCGCCGCAGGGTCGGCGCAAACCAAGCCTGGCGTGCGGCTGGCATCGCGGTCGCCACGCCCCCAGGCGCACCGTCTTTAATCGCTTGGTTTAGCCCCGGACGAATTCAGACTCGACAATGCGCGTGATCCGGCTCACGAGAACGGCATTATCAAGGGTTTGTTGTCCAGAAAAGTGAAAGAAGGTACGCGGTGCCCGCAGGATATGCTCCAACGCGGCGGACGCTTCCAACAATGTCTCGCCGCTGGCTGACTCAAGCTTGGCGGCAACTGAGCGCCCGTCTTCAAACCACACCTGTCCGACCGCGTTATCACTGAGGATGACGTTCAACAAACCGCTCAACTGATGGGAGCAAATCAAATCCAGCGCCTGTTCAAAAGAAACTTGGCCAAGGTGGTTAGGGTTGACATCGAGACTGTCGTTCACCAGGGGTTGCTGCTGGTTGGTCAGCAGCCGGTTGATTCGATAAACCAGTTCTTCAAGACTGAAGGGCTTGCCGAGAAAGTCGTCCGCGCCGACGGATAAGCCTTGCAGACGGTCTTCAATGCCCTGATAAGCGCTCAGGAAAAGAAACGGAATGCGCGCTGTTCGGGCGTCAAGGCGTAGTGTCCGGCACAACTCGATACCATCCATGCTGGGCATGGCAATGTCGCAGACGATACCGTCCACTTGGTCGGTGCCGAGCTGCTTGAGGGCGGCGCTCCCGTCTTCAGCCGTGGCAACGTGAAACCCTTGCGCCTGGAGCGCGAGGGCTACGGATTGGCGAATCAGTGGGTCGTCTTCAACAACGAGAAGTTTCTTCATAGCACAACGAACGAGGGTAGGTCAGAAACAGGGCATGGCCCAGAAGGCGTGAGCGACGGGGTAAAAGACAGGGGTAAAAGAGGGCACTATACTAGTATCACAGACAAGCGTTTCCTGACCATCGAAGAAAGGGGACTGGTTACCGGGCATTTCCAGCTTGACGGGATCGCGGCCGGACACGCAGAGTGAGCTTGTTTCGTTGACCTGTTTCTGTCTGCTGAATCGTGTGTGTGCCGAAGCCTTGGCGCTCCCCGGCGCGGTGCAACCATGGGTACCTTTCTACGGAAAACACTGACTCATGCTCCGGCGCATTGGTTGGCGTCACATCGTTGGCGGCCGGCCTCTTGGCGGCTGCTATCATGTGACTTGTGGCTGCTGCTGGTTGGTGTGTGGGGGGTGGGAGCCATCGTGCCGGCGCAAACCAGACAGCCCCCGCCGGTGTCGTCACCATCCAACTTGACGCCGCTGACGAACCGCTCGCCATTGAGCATCGCCCAGCCAGCGATACGCAGTTATACAGACCAGGAAGGGCTTCCGCAAAACTCCATCCAGGCGCTGACGCGCGACCTACAGGGGCGGCTCTGGGCGGCGACTCAAGACGGCGCCGCCTATTTCGACGGGCGAACCTGGACCCCGGTCGCGCTTCCGCGAGCACTTGGCTCAAACTTCGTCACTGCCCTGGCCGTCACATCGGAAGGCGTGTGGTTTGCAACGCCAAATGGAATCTGTCGCTACAATCCATCCACCTACCCAGCCCAACAGTGGAAGGTTTTTTCATTCGGAAACGAACGGGCCAACACGGTGACTTGCCTGTTGGCCGCGCCGGGAACCACTGGTGGCGGATTGTGGGTTGGGACGCGCGACGGACTCCTGCTCTTCCGGGAAGACCGCTGGGAGCGCCCAGCCTTTGCGGCTTCATTGGAAGGCATCGCCATCCGGTGTCTGATGCTTGCCGCCAGCCCGTCTGGCCCGGCGTGGCTGTGGGTCGGGACTCAAGAGCAAGGTTTGTGGCGACATCAACTTGGAGCCAACCGATGGGACCATCTCAGCACAGTGGATGGGCTACCCTCGAATCACATTACCTGTCTGTCCGATGGCGAGTCCTCCAACACGATCTGGGTTGGCACGCTTCAGGGCCTCAGCCGGGTGCAGGGCGCGCGCCCACAGGTGACGCTGATTGATGCGCCTGATCTGGCCAAGATCACCATCAACGCGATACTTGAAACTGAAGCGCCGGATGGCTCGCCGATGGTCTGGGTCGGCACGAATCAGGGACTGTACTGGCAGCGCGCCAATCAGTGGCGGCGCTTTGTGTCCCCACGCGATTTGCCCAGCGACATCGTCCGGTCGCTGTTCGTGAGTCAACCGCGGAGTGGTGGTGTTTGGATTGGCCAGGGCGGCGGCGGTGGGGTGACTTACCTGCACCACGGTGGTTGGTGGTCGGTTTCCACAACATCTGGGTTGCCATCGAATATGGCGTGGTGCGCGGAAGTCTGGTCTGAGCCGGATGGCGCACAGACCCTCTGGGCGGGCACCCTGGCCGGCTTGTCCAGATGGCAGCGGGGGGACTGGACGACGTTTGACCAGCGCCAAGGCTTTCAGGCTCGGAATGTCCGAACCCTGCTGACGACAACCCGCGGCAAGCAGCGCACCCTCTGGATTGGAACTGCCGCCAATGGCCTCTGGCGATTGGCGGACAGCCCTGCGCCCCGCGCCGCGCAGGTCGAGGCTATTCCACCAGATGCGCATGTCCATTGCCTTTACCAGCCGCGTTCGTTGCCGGAGCATCTCTACGTCGGACTTGAGCAGGGCCTGAGGTCCGTACGGCTCGACCTGCCGGAAGGCGAGTCACTGGGGTTGAATGAAGCTGTGTACAGCGTGGCAGAAACGCCCAATCCCGAGGGCGCGCCCGATGGCCCTTGGCGGCTCTGGGCTGGACTGGACCACGGGGTTGCTTACCGTGTCGGACAGGAATGGAAACGTTTCGAGTTTGGGCTGAGTGGTCGCCCAATGGTCAACGCCTTGCATGCGACAACTGACGCCGCCGGCCAGGTGCGGCTCTGGTGCGGATTGCAGGGCGGCGGACTGGTCTGCCTTGAACCCAGCGATCCGCCCCGGATCGTTGATCAACTCAACACCCAAACCAGTCCGGCACTGCCCAACAATGTGGTGTATCACCTGCTGGAAGATAGCCGCCGCCGGCTGTGGGCTACCACAAATCGAGGTGTTGTTTGTCTTGCGCTGGATGCCGTCGCCGAGCAGGATCGCCGCGCCTTGGTGATGTTCACATCGGAAGATGGACTCCCCAGTAATGAGTGTAACTTCGGGCGCTTCAGTTGTGACGCGCAGGGACGAGTCTGGGTGGGAACCGTGCGCGGGTTGGCAGCGCTGGATACGGGCTACGACGCCCCGGTCGAACCACCTGGACAACTGCTGCTCGAAATGATCGCTCCCGATGATTGGCTTGGGGAGCTGGGAACCGGCCGTCCTTTGCCCCATACCCTGCGTGACCTTGCGTTTCGATACACCCTACCGGTTTTACGGCGCAGTGGTGAAGTGGAATACCAAACGCAACTCATTCCTTACGACCAGGAGCCGACGGCCTGGACGGCGCGTGGGCGACGCGACTGTTCCAACTTGGCGCCGGGAACCTACACGCTCAAGGTGTGGGCGCGGGACGCCCAGGGCCAAGTCACCAAACCCGCGACGCTGACCTTCACCATTCAGGCCGCTCCCTGGCGTCAGCCTTGGGCCTATGTCCTGTACGTAGTGGCAATTTTTGGCTTTGGATACGCCGTGTATGACTTCCGGGTGCGTCAAATTCGCCGCAATCAGGAAGCGCGCATTGCTGCCCTGCGGCAGTTGCTCGATAGCACGCGAGTCATCAACTCAACGCTCGATGTCGGTGAGGTGCTCCGGAAAATTGCTTCCGAGAGCGCGTCCCTCATTGGCGGGGAACCTGGGGGGATTGGCTTAGTTGAGGACGGCGTGCTGGTGCTGCGCCACATTTGGAACACGCAAACCCGAAGCTGGGAGCATAGCGAGTTGACCTTCCCCCTTGGCGAAGGCATTGCGGGGAGCGTCGCCGCAACTGGACAGGCGCGGATTGTCAATGACGTTCGGAACTGTCCAGACATTCGCTACCCGGAGTTGCTAGAGCGCTATCATCTGGAGGGTATTCTCGACGTACCCATCCGCAATCGGGATGGCGTGACCATTGGCGTGCTAGACATCCGGCGGCCGCCTGGGCGTGTGCCGTTCACCGAGCAGGATTGTGAGTTGGTGGAGGGCTTGACGCACCAGGCGGCCGTGGCCATCGAGAATGCCGCCATCAACCGCCAGCTCCGCGAAGCGGCTGAAACGGCTGAAAAGCTCTACCGGCGCGAGCAAGAGGTCGTCGCCCGGCTGCAGGAACTCGATGTGATGAAGAATAACTTTCTCGCGGTCACCTCGCATGAGATGCGGACGCCCCTGACCGTCATCAAGGGCTTCATCGAGGCGTTGACGTTTGGCACGTTTGACCCACTCACCGACCGGCAGCAGTCGGCGCTCATGACCTGCCTGAAAACCACCGACCGGCTTGCCAGGATCGTTGAAGACATCTTTGAAGTTCTCAAAATCCAGGAGGGCTACATTGGTCTTGACTGCGGGCCGGTGATGGTTGAAGCGGTTGTCCGTGACATCCTGGAGGAAGTGAGCGTCTTTATCACCAAGCGCCACCAGCGAGTCACCTTGACCGTCAGTGGTGATACGCGCATCGAAGCCGATGCCCACAAGCTCAGCCTGTCACTGTTCAACGTGATTCAAAATGCCATCAAGTTCACGCCGGATGGAGGTGAAATCGCCGTCACGGTGATGGGTGATGAAGAATGCGTCACCGTGGACGTTGCCGACACGGGCATTGGCATTGAAGCTCCTGACCTGCCTTACGTTTTCGAGCGATTTTACACCGGGCGTGACACCTCGCGGCATTCATCCGGGCGATTCGAGTTCAATGCACGCGGCACGGGGCTGGGACTCACCATTGCCAAAAGCTACATTGACGCGCACGGCGGTCTGATCGAGGCGGCCTCTGACGGCGCCGGGCAGGGAAGTCGCTTCACCATCACGCTGCCCCGTGTCCTGGAAGCCACCACGAGGTCGTCGGTCACGATGGCGATTGCGAAAGTTGGTCGCTAGACGCGCATCGGAAAAGCCCTAGCGCGCCAAGAAACCACCCGCTCCCAGGCTTTGAGGCGGATGGCGCTTCGCGCTCAGGTTCTTGGGCGCGCGAACCTAAGCGCGAATGCCGGCATTCACCGGCAAGACTTTTTTCAGATGCGCTCTGGAAGGAAAAAACAGAACACGCATGTGTGGACGATATACGCTAACGACGCCCCAGGATGAGCTTCTGCGTCGCTTCGGTCTATGCACGGCGCTGGTTGAGACCGTTCCGCGTTACAACATTGCGCCAACGCAGCCGGTCGCCGTCGTCTTTGATGACGCGCCAACCACACTTTCTGCTGCGCGTTGGGGCTTGCTCCCGGCCTGGCAGAAACACATGACCGGTCCGCCACTCATCAATGCGCGGGCTGAAACCCTGCGGAGCAAGCCTTCGTTCCGTGAAAGCTTCCGCCGCCGCCGTTGTTGGGTGCTGTGCGACGGTTTTTATGAGTGGTGTCGCCATCCCGATGGGTCAACCACCCCATTCCGGGCCGTGCTGAAGCACGGTGGCCCCTTTGCCCTGGCCGGATTGTGGGACGAGCGGGTGACCGCCGATGGCAACCCGCTGCGTTCCTGCACGGTCGTCACCACGACTGCCAATGCCTTGCTTGCCCCATTGCACGAGCGCATGCCGGTCATTCTGACGCCTGACGCGGAACGCGCCTGGCTGACTGAAAGCGCCCTTGACGCGCTGGAACGGCTGCTGTGCCCCTATCCGGCCGACGCCATGCGGGTCTATCCGGTGTCCCGCGCCGTCAACGTCGTGGCCAACGACAATCCCTCGCTCATCGAGCCGGTCGAACCCGAACCCCGCCAAACACCGTTGTTTTGAAGTTGCCGGTAGGTGATTTGCTGGCCCGTATTGACGTGGTGGCGTGGTGTGGCGACGATAACGAGCGCCTTTGGCTGCGCGCGCGTCAAACCCAAATCCCTGTTGGAAGGTATGCGTTATGCATTCTGCTGCTTCCTATTCGATTGCTTCGATCTTGGATCACCATGCCGAGCATCGTCCCCAGCGACTGGCGGTGATTGCCGGGCCAACCCGCTTGACCTACGCCCAACTGGCGGCGGCCGCGAACCAGATTGCAAACGGACTCCGGGCGCGTGGCATTCAACCAGGTGATCACGTCGCGCTGTCGTGTCCGAATGTCGCCTACTTTCCCATGGCGTTTTTTGGGATTTTGAAGGCTGGCGCTGTCGTTGTGCCGCTCAACGTCTTGCTCAAGCCGCGCGAGATTGCCTATCACCTCAACGATTGCGACGCCAAGGCGCTGCTGTGTTTTGAAGGGCTGCCGGAGTTGCCGATGGCCCACATGGCGCAAGCCGCGCTGCCGGAAGCCAAGCACTGCCAGACGTTCGTCGTGATGTCGGCCAACCCGGCCGCGCCGCCGTCTTTGCCAGGCGCGTTGACGCTCGATGAACTCCGAGCCGAGCAGCCGCTGACTTGCGCCCTGCCGCCGGTCAACCCGTTTGACACGGCGCTGATGCTCTACACTTCGGGCACGACCGGGCAGCCCAAGGGAGCGGAACTCACGCACTGGCAGCTCATCATGAACTTCATTCACGTGCGCGATGTGCTCCTGCCAACGCTAGACGTGCGGCTCGAAGCCGAGTTCAAGGTCCTTTCGACTGCGCCGTTGTTCCACGCCACGGCGTTGATTGCGCAGTTTGGTGTCGTGATGTACGCCGGAGGGACATCGGTGCTGTTGCCCCGCTTTGACCCAAAGCAAACCATCGAAACCATGATCGCGGAGCGCATCAACTCGTGGGCCGCCGTGCCGACGATGTATTGGGCGCTGCTCAACTACGCTACTGAGCACGACATTGATGTGTCGCCCATTGCCGAAACCCTGGAGGTGGCTAACGTCGGGGCCGCGCCCATGCCGGTCGAGCTGATGCGCGCTTTTGGGGAAAAGTTCAAAACACGGGTGCTGGAAGGTTACGGGATGTCGGAAACCGGCGTGCTGTCCTACAACCAGATTACCAAGCCGGCAAAGCCGGGAACGGTCGGACAACCACTGATGGGCATTCAGATTCAGGTTCACGACGAACATGACCAGCCGGTTCCGCCGGGCACGATGGGTGAAATCGTCGTGCGCGGTCACTGTGTGATGAAGGGCTACTACAAGCGCCCGGAGGCAACGGCCGAGGCCATGCGCAACGGTTGGTTTCACACCGGTGATATGGGCTTCATTGACGAAGAGGGCTACATCACCATCGTTGACCGCAAGAAAGACATGATCATTCGAGGTGGCTACAATGTGTATCCACGCGAAATCGAGGAAGTCATGATGACGCATCCAAGCGTGTCGCTCGTGACGGTGATCGGCGTCCCCGACGAGCGACTTGGGGAAGAAGTCAAGGCGTACGTTGTCCGCAAACCAGATGCAACGACGACCGAAGATGAGCTTCGTGAGTGGTGTCGGGAGCAGATGGCAGCTTACAAATACCCACGCCTGATTGAATTTCGGGCAGAACTGCCCATCGGTCCAACTGGCAAGGTCCTGAAGCGGGCGCTGCGCGAAGCCATGGCCCAACAACCCTGACCTGAGAGCCAGGCCAACCAGAACCAGGTGAACCGGGTGAGGGACTGGAGCGTGACACCCATCAGAGGCTCCCGACCGCTTTTCCGTTGAAAAAGGCAAGCGTGAGTCTCTATGTTTCAGTCCCAGATTTTTCACCGGTAGTTTTTTATCCAGTAGTTTTTTTATGCCTTCCGGCCGGACTCATGACCTCGTGACCTACGCCTTGGCGGTGCCAACCGCGGCGGGGTTCTTCTTCCTGACGCGCCATGCCGGTTTGACGGTGCTGGGCACGCTGATGATGCTTTTTGGTGGGTTGATGTTCGGTCCTGACCTTGACACGCACAGCAAGCAATATACCCGCTGGGGCGTCTTGCGTTGGCTGTGGTATCCCTACAAAAAACTTTTTCCACACCGGTCGCACTGGACCCATGGCTTGCTGTGGAGCACCTGGTTGCGGGTTGGCTATTTTACGCTGGTCATGACGGTGGCGTTGGCTTCGGTGCTCTATGCCCGGGCCGTGTGGCTCGATGGGCTGCCGGCGGATGGCGATCAGGTGGCGCGGACACTCCAGACGGCCGGGCATCATATGTCGCGCTTGTTCCGCGCGGTTGACGGCAAGGTTTGGCTCGTCGCCTTCATTGGCTTGTGGTGGGGGGCGGCAACGCATACGCTAACCGATGTCATTGGAAGCGCGCTCAAAAGCATGTTCAAAACATTTTAGCCCTGCGCTGTCGTGAATCGGCAGCCCAACGAAAGGCGAGCAAGCACTGGTAGAACGTCTGATGAGACCATTGTTGACGAGCATGCTAATCGGCTGGTTCGTTTTTGCTGGAGCGAGCCTGGCGCAGTCACCCACCCCGACCGGTGGCATCCGGGGGCGGGTGGTCGCGCGGGAGGGCGGGCGGCCGCTGGCGGCCGCGAAGGTGACGCTCACGCGCTCCGTGACGAAAGAAACCTATAGTAGCGAAACCAATGACAAGGGCGAGTTTGAAGTGGGGGATTTGCCGCCGGGGAGCTATGTGGTCGAAGTGGAAGCGGAAGGGCGGTCGGGGGCGCGCTTGAATGTTTTACAAACCGTCGAGGCCGGTAAAACGACGGTCATCAAACGAC
Organism: Chloracidobacterium validum; assembly: GCF_018304825.1. Taxonomy (NCBI): domain Bacteria; kingdom Pseudomonadati; phylum Acidobacteriota; class Blastocatellia; order Chloracidobacteriales; family Chloracidobacteriaceae; genus Chloracidobacterium; species Chloracidobacterium validum. The sequence continues at coordinate 975,452 of NZ_CP072649.1, read as the reverse complement.
CTTTCGAGCTGGAAGCCGAGCGCACCTATTCCGTGATTCGCGGCGCGGTGTTCAACGAGCGCGGACTGACGATGCCAAACGTCGTCGTTACGGTCGAGCGCGTATCGTCCACTGACGCCAGCCTCAAGCCCGGCAAGGCGGGCACTACCACCACCAACGGCGCGGGCGAGTTTGCCTTTCGGTTTCCCGGCGCGGATGCCGTCTATCGCGTCACGGCGACGGCCAAAGGCTATCGTTCCCAAACCAAGGAGCTGGACGTGCAGAAACGCGAAGCCCGCAATCTGGCCTTCCAGCTCGAACCGGAGAAAGCCCGCCCCTGACGTTTCCTGTATGAATCAGTTTCTGTCATTTGCTGAAGCTATTGCCCGCGAAGCCGGCGCGATTCTCCGTGATCGCTTCGGCACGACCTTCGCCGTCCGCCACAAGGGACGCATTGACCTCGTGACCGAAGTGGATGTGTTGGCCGAACGGCACATCCATGACCGCATCCGAGCGCAGTTTCCCGACCATGAACTCCTCGCCGAGGAGGGTGGGCTGACGCAAACGGTTTCAGACTTTCGCTGGATTGTGGACCCACTGGACGGAACGACGAACTATGCCCATGGGTATCCGTTTTTCAGTGTCGCCATCGCCCTTGAGCATCGGCAGGAAACCGTCGTGGGCGTGGTGTATGACCCCCTACGGGACGAGCTGTTTTCAGCCGCCAAGGGGCAAGGTGCATGCTGCAACCATCGCCCGATACAGGTTTCCGCCGTGGACACCCTGGAACAGGCATTGCTCGTGACCGGATTTCCCTATAATGTCAAGGCATCGCCACAGAAGAATCTTGATCACTTCAGCGCTTTTCTCGATGTCGCGCAGGCCATTCGGCGCGATGGGTCCGCGGCGCTGGACTTGGCTTATGTGGCGGCGGGGCGGTTTGATGGGTTCTGGGAGTTGAATCTGTCTCCGTGGGATATGGCGGCGGGAAGCCTTCTCGTGACCGAGGCCGGCGGGCGGGTCACGGCCTTTGATGGGCAGCCATTTAGTCCGTACGTCGCCGAGATCGTGGCCAGCAACGGGCGCATCCACGACGCCATGGGGCAGGTCTTGATGGCGTCCGGGCAGACCGCCATGCGGGCCGTCCAGCGCGGCTCGGTGTAGCTTGTACTAGGGGTGTAGCTTGTACTAGGCAGGAGAAGCATCCATGTCGGAAGAGGTTGAAGTCCCGACAATCAAGACCGCTCAGCTCGACGTAGAGGCGCTAAAGAACGTCACGTCATCTGTCGGATTTGCCACCTTGATCGTTTTGGAAGGCAGCACCGTCAAGCAAACGCATATCCTCGACACCCCCACCACGGTCATCGGTCGCGCACTGACCGCAACGATTTCATTGGCAAGTGATGCGGTGGCTTCGCGTGAGCACGCCAAGGTCGTCCTCGATCTGGGAACAGGCAGTGAGGCGCGCGTCCGCTACTTTCTGATTGATCTGGAGAGTACGAATGGAACGTTCCTCAACGGGCGGCGTCTCCTGCCACACGAACGTTGCCTGTTGTCCGATGGCGACCGTTTCACGATTGGGGCGCACACCTGCGTGTTCGTGCTGCCGCTGCGCAGTGGGTCAAAGTTTCTGACGGGCGATCTGAGCCGAATATCGGTTTTTGATGTCATCCAGGTCATCGAAGCCAATCGGTTGACGGCGGCCTTCAGCGTGCGCGGTCCGCAGGGCCATGGCTGGCTCGGTTTCAATGAAGGCCTCATCGTAACCTGTGAGGCTGGTGGCTTGTGTGGCCTGGCCGCCTTTCGCAAGTTCGTAACCTTCGCGGAAGGTTTTTTTGATGTCGAACGCTCGATGACACCCTTCCCGGTGACGATTACGGCCAGCAGCAATACGAGCCTGACACTGGATACGTTACGCGAAATTGATGAGTCCAACGCTGAAGAATCAGCCTAGGCCACCAGCGTCGGGTGACCGGATGATGATCCGCCGTCGCGTATCATCCAAGCTGTCAATCTCAACCTGCCATGTTGGGTGGTGAGCCAAGAAACCAGGCCCAAGTCGTTCCGGCCACTCGATGGCCAGGACGCCGGGTTGCGTCAGCATCTCATCCAGCCCAATCGCGTCGGCAATTAGTGACCCGGCCGGCAAGCGATAGAGGTCCACGTGCCATAGGGTTCCACCTTGGAAGGCGTGCGCTTGCGCAAGCGCAAAGGTTGGGCTGGTGACGTCTTCCGGCAGGATGCCGAACGCGGAAGCCAAGCCTTTCACGAAGTGCGTTTTTCCGGCGCCCAGGTCGCCCCTGAGCCAGACCACCCGTCCGCTTGGGTCAGTCCACGCCGCAATGCGTTGCCCCAGCCTGTAGCCAAGGGTGAACGTTTCTTCCGGGCTATGGCTGAAATATGCTTGTTCGGTCATAAGCGCGCCAATAAAAACGGGGCAGACCAACTCGGTCTGCCCCGTGTCATCGAGTGAGACGCACTCAGGCGTCTAGTTATTCAGGGCGCTGGGCACCTTCAGGCACAACCGTCACGACGACGCGCCGGTTGTTGCCGCCTGGCGCTTCGGCTGACCGCTGGTCATCGAAGATGCGCAGTTCGATGCGGTTCGGGTCAACGCCCTTACCGACCAAGTACGCCCGGACGTTATCGGCCCGCTTCCGTGCCGTGCCGCGTTTTTCACCGCGGTCGGCATGGCCGTCCACGATGACCTGAGCGGTTGGATCGCTCTGGAGGCGGGTCACGATCTGGTCGAGCAAGCCCTTGCACTGGTTATCCACACGGGCAATGTTGCGCCGGAACGGCGGGTTCACCAGCGTGCCATCGCAGGCAACGGTGTAGGCCTGGGGTGGTGGCGGCGGCGACAGGATTTCAATCGCGGTCGAGGCTTCACCCGTGCACTTGCCGTCATCCACTGTGACAGTGATGACAACCCGTCCGGCTGAAAGCCCGGTCGTGTTGAGGGTGACATTGGCCCCGCTCCCTTCAATGCGGCCGGCCGTTGTCGTCCAGCGATAGGTCAATGGGTCATCATCGGCATCACGTCCAACCGCCGAGAGGTTGATTGGAGCATCCGAGCCTTCTTTCACCTGTGTCGGCGAAGCCGTGACGGTCACGGTCGGGCAGGTGTTCTTCTCGATGGTCATTTCGAGCGAGGCCGTTGCTGTAGCGCAGCAGAGGTCAGAGACCGTCACGGTGACGGTCGCTGACCCGGCGCGATCAGTCGGTGGCACGTAGGTGACATTTGGGCCTGTGCCTTCGATGCGTCCGACGCTGGCCGTCCAGTTGTAGGTCAGGTTGGTGTCGTATGCATCGGGGTCACTGGCGACGGCCGTCAACCGGGCCCGTTCCGTGGTCTTGAGCGTCGTCCGATCAGCCGAGAGCGTCACCGTGGGCGGTCGGTTGTCGGCGCACGGATCGGGGGTTTCAACCGTCTGAACGCGCCGGCGGTAGCCAATCACCGCATTCACGACGAAGCCGTTCACATCGCCGCGGTTCGAGCCGCGTTCGCTATTGGCGTTGTTGAGCAACCGGCGGTAGCCGCCACCAAAGCTGAAATGAACGGATTTGTCATTGCCGGTTGGTGTGAAGCGCGCCCCCACCGTCAGGTCAAGTGGATTGACCGGATTGAGGTTGGGCGTGCCACTGCCGTAGTAAATGTTTGAGGTCAGTTCACCGATGGCTTGAAAGTACTTGTTGACGGCGACGTCCACGGCCGCGGAGGCAATGAAGATGTTGCGTCGGTCAAGGTAGCGGATGTCGTTGGCCGATGGGTCGCCGGTTTTGACTGCGCCGAGGTTGCCGGTAAACGTGAAGCGTCCGGCGCGCACCGCTGGCACCAGGATCACGCCGTAGTCCACCGCACCTGGTCCGCCACCCCGAACGACGCCATTGCCCGTGCCACGGAAAATACCGTTGGCGAAGGAGGTTGGGATGTTCACAAAGCCAACGATGGCTAGACCAAGTGGGTTTTCAGGGTTGGTAAAACGGAACTTCGCGCCGAGCGTCGTGTTGCCGCTGGTGTATTCGCTGCTTGCCAGGAATGGAAAGTCGTTCAGATAGCCCGGCAGGTTGCCCACCAGTCGCTGGTTTGCGCCGGTGCCAACGATGCGTGTCCCGCTTTGAACGAGTCCAGGCAAGACGCCACCCACGGCCGCACCAGCGTTTGAGATGTTGGTCGTGCTTGGTCCGATCAGTCCGACAAATGGCGCTCCAGCCGAACTACCCGGCCCGAGCGGTGCCGGGGCGGCCGGAACGCCTGGAAAACGTACATTCGGCAGGAAAAATCCGCTGATTTCGCGCCGCTGGTCTGCTACGAGCTGCTGCCGAAAGACAGAAGCAGCAAAGAATTCGAGCCGATCGGTAAGGCCAATCGCGCCACTCACAATTTGCTGACTGATGTCAACATTGCCTGGTTCACGGTCGAAATTATTGTAGTAGGCCGCGATATTGAACTCTCCCCGCTTGAGCGTTGAGGCATCATAGACCGTAAACAAGCCGGTGCCACCGGTAACGGTTGGATTGAGCGGTCGGTCTTGCTCGCGCGCCGATTGCGCCATAGCTGTCGCGCTACCCAAAAACACGCTGGCAAAAAGCGCAAGCCAAGTACGGTGTTTCATTCTTTATCCCCTCCTGGTCACGTGACCAGTGATATTGTTTCTAACCTTGTCACGTTCACACGATACAAAAAAGCAGATTGACCTCACACCTATCAAGCCCGTATTGGGTTAGCTCCGTCCGTGCAACGCTTTTGATGACAAAACTTGCAGGAAGCTACCACAGGCGATTGGGGAAACCAAGCCTTTCTGTGGCCGACATCCGCCTGGACAGACCGCGGCGCTGAAGCGGTTGGCGTGACCGCCCCCCGCCACCAGCCTGTCGAGCGCCAGTCCGAGGTACCTGGGAGCTGCTTCCCCGTCTAGGCATAGATGCCGCGCATTTTGGTCTCGTATGCCACCCGGTCAATGGCCAACATATAGGCCGCTGTGCGCATGTTCACCTTATGTTTTTCAGCGTAACTCAACACGTCATTGAAACTCGTCACCATCGTGTCTTGCAGCCGCTCGTTGACGAAATCTTCTTTCCAGAAAAAGCCCATGCGGTTTTGAACCCATTCAAAGTATGAGACGGTGACACCGCCGGCATTGGCGAGGATGTCTGGGACGACAAAAACGCCGTTCCGCTCAAGAATCTCATCGGCGGCGGCGGTCGTTGGGCCATTGGCGCCTTCGCACAGGATGCGGCACTTGATGCGCTCGACGTTCTGGGTCGTGATTTGATTTTCTGTGGCCGCCGGCATCAGCACGTCACAGTCGAGTTCAAGCAACTCGGCATTGGTGATGAGTTCTCCGCCCTCGAAGCCCTCGAACGTGCGGTGCTTGCGCAGGTAGGCCAGCGCGGCCGGAATATCCAGTCCGTTGGGGTTATGCAAACCGTGACGAATTTCAGAGATGCCAATCACCTTGAAGCCAGCTTCGTGGAGGAGTGTGGCCCCAATTCCGCCGACATTGCCGGCCCCCTGCACCACGACGCGCGTTTCCGATGGCTTGAGTCCAAACTTTTTACAGGCTTCCTGGGTCACGAACAGCAACCCACGCCCCGTCGCCTCACGCCGTCCCTGTGAGCCGCCAAGCTCGACCGGTTTGCCGGTGACGACGGCGTTGACGGTGTGGCGAGCATGCATCGAGTAGGTGTCCATGACCCAGGCCATGACCTGCTCGTTGGTGTTCATGTCCGGCGCTGGAACGTCGCGTTCCGGCCCGATGATGTCGAGAATTTCAGATGTGTAGCGGCGGGTGAGGCGCTCCAGTTCGCCCGGTGACATCTTGTGTGGGTCACAGATGATGCCCCCCTTGCCGCCGCCATACGGGATATTGACCACGGCACATTTCCAGGTCATCCAGGCCGCCAGTGCGCGGACTTCATCGAGCGTCACGTCCGGGGCATAGCGAATGCCTCCCTTGGCCGGTCCGCGGGCAAAGTTGTGTTGGACGCGGTAGCCTACAAACACTTCATAGTGACCATCATCCATCAGCGTTGGGATATAGACGGTCATCTCGCGGGTCGGGCAACGCAGGATGCGATAGATGTTCGGATCCAGGTCGAGGAGCTTTGCCGCGTTGTCGAAGCGCGACATCATAGACTCAAACGGGTTGTCTTCTTTGAAATTGCGGGCGTCATCAACGAAAGCGCTGGGCATAATGTATTCCTCACAAAGGAATGTATTCCTCACAAAGGATGGCGTTCAGAGAGTTCCTCAAGGTTGGCGTTATGCACTGCCGCGTCGTTGAGCGAGCCACTGCGGAAACCTTCGAGGTCCAACGTCACGAAAGCAAAGCCAAGGGGTTTGAGCGCGGCGACGAGTTGCGCTGCCATGGCCGGGTCAAGGGCGCGGGGTAGCTCCTGCCGGGCGACTTCAACTCGCGCCAAGCGGTCGTGGTGGCGAAGCCGAAACTCGCGGAAGCCCAAGGCGCGCAGGGCGGCCTCGCCGCGCTCGATGGCCGTAAGCTTGCCAATGGTTACGGGTTGCCCGTGCGGAATGCGCGATGCCAGGCAGGGTGAGGCCGGTTTGTCTGCCGTTGGTAGCTCCCAGTGCCGGGTACGCTCCCGAATGTCGGCTTTGGTAAACCCAAACTGAGCGAGTGGGCTGGCCACGGCTTGCTCACCGGCTGCTCGTCGTCCAGGGCGAACCTCCGCGAGGTCGTCCGCGTTGGTTCCGTCGCAGACCAGCGGGATGCCCTGTTGCTTAGCAAGCGACCAAAGCTGTCGGAACAATTCCGTCTTGCAGAAATAACAGCGATCAATCGGGTTGGCGGCGTAGGCCGGATTGTCCAGTTCGTGGGTTTCTAAAAAGGCATGACGCAGTCCATAGCGCGTTACGAAGCGCGTTACGTCAGCCCGCTCGACGGCAGCCAAACTCGGACTCCGCCCGGTCACGGCCAGCGCGGCGTGGCCCAACTCCTGATGCGCGATAAAGGCCAGGTAACTGCTGTCCACACCGCCTGAAAGCGCGATGACCAGCGATGTCGTCTCGCGCAGCCAAGCCCGCAAAGCGTGTTCTTTTTCGGTTGCAGTCGTCAAAGACGGCAGGTGCACAGGGTCGGTGTCCACGGAAGCCAGGCTCCGCCGGTGGGGGATGGTTCAGCGTGCGAAATCATACGCTTGCCGCTCATCGGAGTTCAAGCATTGAAACGGGCGGTGGTTACCGAAGCCTCCGCCCAAGGGCGTGCGCCGGCTACGAAACACTTCGCCTGAATGGCTCGCCGATTGTTGGGGGGCGACACTTCAGTTAAAGCCACCGGGCTAGTAATCCCAGAAGGCGGGCGGCCCCGACCTGCACATCGCCCCGCGTCACGGATGCGCGCGTATGCGCTCGCATGGCTTGTACGGCCTGCGGGTGCTCAAGGCAGAAGGCCAGCGCACGGTGGATGTCAGTTGGATTTGGCTCGACAAACAAGCCGTTCACGCCGGCTTCAACGTAATAGCGCGCGGCCTCGACGCCGCGCGTGGTGATGACCGGCATCCCTGCACCCAGGGCCTCCGGGATGACCAGCCCCCAACCGGCGTGAAAGCTCGGCAGCACCAGCACGTCAGATGCCGCGAACGGCCGCAGCCGCTCCTGCCAAGTCGCAAACTCCCGGTCAAAGCTGACGGACTGGGCCAGGGCTGGCGACCGAGCCAGCGCTTGCCGAATCCAGCGTTCTTCCGGCCCGGTCCCCGAAATGCACCAGTCGAAACGGCCCGGGTGGGTTTGGGCAAGCCGTTCAAAGGCCGCTGCCAGTCCGCGAATACCGTGCTGGGCGGCGAGGCGGCCGGAAAACAGAAAGCGCAACCGCTCCCGTGGCGGACGGTCAGGAATTGCCAGTACTGGGCGCAAGTCCTGGTAGTAGGGGAAAAAGACCGCCGCTTCCGGGTCGCGCAGAAGCCGCCGGTAGAACTGCACGGCCCGGTCGCCCACGGCCAGCACGAAAGCCGGTGGCTGGCGGCGCCAGAGCTGCTGATAGTAAGCCACGCGGACGAGATGTTTGAGCCGCCCATCCCGCATGGGCTGCTCGGCAAAAACTCCGAAAACCGCCCCGCCGTCACGGCACAGGGCAAAGGTCGTTTCATAAGCCGGGCCGCGGCCGTAGCCACAGATGACGACTTGCGGACGGTATCGCTGAAAGCAGTCCCGAAGAAAATCGGTCATGGAAACCTCCGGCGCACGCCGGTGGGTGTCCGGGCGTTCCGTCGCGGTGTTCCAGTGCGCGCCATGGTTGGCGAACTGGGTCGTCTCGGCGTAAGCCGCGTGGAAGGCGACTTTTCCCAAGTCGTTCACGGCTGCCGTCAGCTCGGTCATGAACGGCGAGACATAGCTGGTGACGAAAAGCACGACGGGACGGGTGGTCATGACGGCGTCATGGCATTGAAGCTGGCAAGCGTCGCGGCAATCTCGGCATCGAGCGTCTCGCCGCCGGCAGGCGACCAGCCCAGTTCGTGGAGCGCCGTTATGTCAACTTGAAATGGGTGGCGAAAGGCATCCGGGTGCTTGCCGAACGCGAGCGTCACCTCCCAGCCATACTGGGCTGCCGCGACCTGGCGGATGCGTTCAGCCAGGTCCCGCAGTGGCATCGCTTGCCCGGCCGCAAGGTGACACTGCCGGGGTGGACATTCGCTGCTGAGCAGTCGGTGGATACCGGCAAGGGCCGATGCAAGTGGCAGGAAGTCCCGGTAGGCAAGGCCATCGGTGCGTAACGTCATGACACGGTGCTGGACGGCCTGCCAACACAAATCGAGGAACATCAACTGTTGTTGCGGCCCCAAATCCAGGTGGGCCGGCGCGCCGATGAGGTTGGTTGGCCGCACGATGATGGTGTTCGGAAGGTTGGCGGCGCTGAGGTAGGCTTCACAGGCGGCATGCATCACGCCGTAGGGATGCGTCGGTGTCGGCGGGTCGGATTCCCGATACCAAGGGCGGGGTGCCGTCTCGGATGGCGCACCGTAAACGTGAAAGGTCGAGAAGTGCAGCAACCGGCGCGCGCGTCCGGTGGCCACAAGCTGGACTGCGGCTTCGACGGTGGCGAGTGCCTGGTGGCGGGCCGCGTCCGGTTGCGCTGCGGCCTCGGCCGCACTTGGTGTCGCTAAGTTGAACACAGCCACGTAATCGCCTTCGACCGGCAATGTCCCGTCCGTAGCAGCATCGTAAGTCTGCCAGGTGATACGTCCCAGGTGACGGGCGAGCCACCGGTCACGGATGGCTGACCGGCGGCGACCGGTCACGAGGACGTGACCGACTTGGGCAAGGTCTTCTGCCAAGCGCGCCCCAACATAGCCACCGCCGCCAATAATGAGGAAGATTGGCTCACCCATGCTTGATGTCCCAGCGGTAGGGGATACGGTCGGTAAACGGGTCCATCCGCTCGATTTCTTCCGGGTCATGGGGCAGTGTGGCGCAGTTGGCCACGATTGCCGTCTCGGTTCCGACGCCTTTGAAGCCGTTCCAAACGCGGGGCGGCACCGTCACCAGCGCGTAGTTGCCGTCGCCGACGAAGAGTTCCATGAGCGCATGGCGCGTCGGCGAGCCTTCGCGGTCATCGTAGAGCACGAGCTTGATGCGCCCGACAATGACGGCGTAGTTGAGTGTCATCGCCTTGTGGATATGCCAGGCCTTGATGGCGCCCGGATAGACACAGGAGAAGTAAATTTCTCCAAACTGCTCGAAGTGCGGCGCGTCCACCCGCAGCATGTGCATGATCTTGCCGCGTTCATCCGGGATTTGTCGTAGCGGCCGCACGGCCACGCCCTCAATCATGATGTGATGGTCTCCGGTTACGTTTCAGATTTGAAAAGAACCCATGCCAAGTCCGGCGCAAGCGGCCATCGAGCGTCCGCCGGCTGGCGTGGCTGGCCCTAACCCAAAAAATTCTGATACCAGGCAATCGTTGCCCGGAGTCCGTCGTCGAGCGTCCACCGGGAAGTCCAGTTCAGGCGCGCTTTGGCTTTGGAAGCGTCCAGGTACTGCGAATGAATTTCGCCCACGGCCGTGTTGCGAACGTCGAGCGGAATATGCTGACAGTCCATGAGAAGTTGGATGCGCTCAACCAGTTCCAGCACCGTCAATGGCCGTTCAGGGCTAAAGTTGAAGCCTTCGCCGGCCACGCCCGGCCGGTCGAGGTTGACGGCCAGTTGCAGATAGGCCTCGACGACATCTTCGACGTACAGGTAATCGCGCACGAATGTTCCATCACTGCGGATGATGGGCCGCTCGCCGCGCCATAGCGACCGGATCGTGCCGGGCACAATCCGGCTCCAGTTCAGGTCTCCGCCCCCGTAAATGTTGCCGCAGCGCGCGATGGCGACCGGCAGGCCATAGGTGTGATGGTAGGCGGACGTGAGGAGGTCGGCGCAGCTTTTGGCGACTTCATAGGGGTGCTGCCCCTGCAGCGGCATGGTTTCAACGTAGGGAAGTGTCGCCGCCGTCCCATAGGCCTTGTCGCTCGACGCCACCACCACCCGCCGGACGAACGCTTGCCCCCGCCGGCAGGCTTCCAGCAGATGGTAGGTGCCACGGATGTTCGATTCAAAATTTTCCAACGGGTTGCGGTGCGCTGCACCGACAATCGTCTGGGCTGCCAGATGGAACACCGTATCCGGCTCATGGTCGTTGATGGCGCGCTCGAGTGTCGCAAAGTCTTCCAGCCGGCCGTTGACGACGGCAATGCGCCGGATGTCCCCGGAACGCAACAATTCAGACTGCGGGTCGGCATCGCGGATCAGCGCCACGATCTCAGCTCCGCGTGCCACCAGGGCCTTGACGAGCCAGGCCCCAACCAGTCCCGTTGCGCCGGTGACAAAGACCCGTTTGTCGCGCCAGAAGTTCACCAGATTTTCCATGGGGCGCGCCCACTCCTCCACAGGTCGTTTAGAAGCTGAAACTCACGCGGTGTATCCATCGGCTGCCAGAAGCCATCGTGCTGAAATGCCATCAACTGGCCGTCGCGGGCCAGCGCCTCGAGCGGTTCTTTTTCGAGCATCAGATCGTCGCGGTCGGGAAAATAGCGCTCGATCACGTCGCGGTGGAAGATAAAAAAGCCGCCGTTGATATAGCCGCCACTGACCTGGGGTTTCTCGTTGAACACCCGGACGCACCGCGCGTCGTCCAGCGCCAGTTCGCCGAAGCGTCCTGGTGGCCGGACGGCCGTTACGGTTGCCAACCGGCCGTGCGCACGGTGAAACGCCAAGAGCCCGGTCAGGTCAATATCCCCGACGCCGTCGCCATAGGTCAGACAGAAGAGCTCATCGGTTTCAAGGTAGCGCCGTGCCCGCCGGACGCGCCCGCCGGTCAGGGTATCTTCCCCCGTGTTGACCAGCGTGACCCGCCATGGCTCGGATGGCAGCCCGTGAAACGTCAGGCGACGGTCGCCGGTCGCCGACAAATCGACGGTCACATCAGCTTCGTAGGCGGCAAAGTTCAGGAAATACTCCCGAATCACGACCCCTTTGTAGCCAAGCAACAGAACAAAATCGGTGAACCCGTGGGCAGCGTAAAGTTTCATGACATGCCACAGAATGGGATGTTCGCCGACGGGAACCATGGGCTTGGGAATGGTTTCACTCACTTCACGCAACCGCGTGCCGCGTCCGCCGCACAAAATGGCGACCTTCATGACAGGCCTCTTTCTGTTTTCCATAAAGGAGCTGTTTTCCATAAAGGAGTCACGCGCAATTGCGCACGTCCAGGGGCGTTCCTGGTTCGAGCGGAAGCGCCGCCTGAGCTGGCCCTAGCCCCCCACGGCCTTGCTAATCGTAATGCCATACGTTTTGCACTTGGCGTACAGGCTAGGCCGACTGATGCCGAGTTCCTGGGCGGCGCGGGTGACGTTACCGCCATGGCGCTTGAGGCTTTCGGCAATGAGATAACGCTCAAGTAGCGCGACGGCGTCCGCAAGCTTCGGCGGGACTTGCCCGTCTGGGAAAATCACGTCGGTGACGTGCTCCGCCGGTCGGTTGAGGTCATCAACCGTAAAGTCAAACGCCGAAGGCGTGAGCAGCGTCTGGTCGTCGGCCAGTGCCACGACCCGCTCAATCTCGTTTTGCAGTTGTCGCGCGTTGCCGGGCCAGTCGTGCAGCGTCAGGGCGGTGAGCGCCGCTTCCGACAGGGTGACCGTCTTGTGATTACGTTCCACGGCTTCCTGAAGAAACGCCTGCGCCAGCACGGGGATGTCAGCGCGCCGTTCCCGCAGCGGCGGCAGGTTGAGGTTGAGGACATTGAGCCGATGGAACAAGTCTTCCCGGAAGTTGCGCGCCGCCACCTCGCGGGCCAGATCACGGTTGGTGGCGGCAATCACTCGTACGTCAACGGTCAGCGCCCGGTCGGCGCCAACCGGATGAACTTCACGTTCCTGTAAGAAGCGCAGCAATTTGGGTTGCAGGGGCAGGGGCAACTCACCAATTTCGTCGAGAAAGAGCGTGCCTCCGTCCGCTGCCCGAATGACACCCAGCGCGTCTTTGTCAGCGCCGGTAAACGCCCCTTTCTTGTGCCCAAACAGTTGGCTCTCCATGAGTTCGGCCGGGACGGCCGCGCAGTTGAAGGCAACGAACGGTTTATGACGGCGCGCTGAGGCACGGTGAATCGCCCGGGCAACCACTTCCTTGCCTGTGCCAGACTCGCCCGTGATGAGCACCGTCACGGACGAGTCCCGAATGCGGACGATGCGTTCTGCAATGTCACGCAGGGCAGACGATGCGCCGACGAAGCCCAACTCGGCCAACAGGGCATCGTCCACGCGAACCTCACTGACTCTCTGTGCAGCGGAGAGTTCCTCGACAACGGCCCGGAGATGACATAGCTCCAGCACAACACCGGCAAGCTGCACCAGGGAATGAATAAGCGGCTCGATGTCTGGTTTGATGCGCCCCAGGTGAATCCACAGGCTGCGCGGTCGGTGGCGTGAAACCTGTCCTTCCGCGCGCCAGAGGCAATCAAACCGAATCGTTTCGTTGTGGAGCGCGTCTGGATTGCCAATACGCCGCCGCAGCAGGGCGGCCAAGTCCTGGACCGTCTCGTTCTCAAGTCCACGCGAGGTGATGGTGAGAAGGTCCCCCTCCACGTTTTCGGCGAAGATCGCGACGGCCACCTTGTAGCTGTCAATGATGGCTGCCAGTTCACGGGCGGCTGTTTCCGCGGAGGCCGTTGCGGCCGTCAATCGCTCAACTTGGTTGGTGTTGATACCGGGCAAGTCCTGAAGCGTAACAGGCGTCCGGCGGCTCAACTCAACCAGGGCCGCTTCGGTGGCCATCAGGTGGGGCGCTGTGCCAAGGTGGCGAAAAATACTGAGCGCCGTCTCCAGCCATTCCCGTTGGTGGGCCGCCGGAATGCCTTCCCCAGGGGCCGTGCCGGCATCGAAGTACGTCAGGGCAACTTGCCAGGCGAAGTTGAGTGACTCAAAGCAACTGGCACTGCGCATGAGCGATGAAAGACCAGTGGTTGTGTCCTGCTGGGCCAACGCCAGCTTGCCACCTATCCGTTCGACATGGGCTTCAAGTAACAGGTTGGACGCGCGGGCCGCCAAATCACGAGCGACATCATAAAAACCCTGAGCACCAACGACGTCGCCCTGCGCCAGTCGGGTTTCGGCGAGGCGCAAGTTGGCATAGGCCACCCGGCTGGGCTGGTTCGTCTTGATAAAGAGATCACGGGCCGCGCTGAAGTTGTGCTCGGCGTCAGCATAGTTTTGTTCGAGAAAGTTGGTTTCACCCAGGGCGTCATGGTATTCGGCCACCAAGCTTTGGCTGCTCGACTGCGAAGCCAGCATGTTGGCGTCGGCCAGCGCAAGACGGGCGTCAGAAAATTTGCCACGGCGGGCGGCAAGGCGACTCATCGTGATGAGTGTTGAACAGCGAATGGTCGAGTCACTTTCACTGATGAGGTAAGCCGCCTGTTCGAGCAGGGCCTCGGCCTGGTCCCAGTTGCCAATCGCAAAGTGAATCTCGGCGACATTGCGGTAGCCGTTGGCCAGGAGACGCGGGTCATTCGTGGACATCCAATGGTCCAGTGCGCGCTCGTGAATCATGAGTGCGATTTCGACATTACCGCACTCGAAGGCAATGACGGCCTGGCTGGCGCGAAGGTGCCCCAGAATGGTTTGCCCAAAGGTCGTGTCACCTTTCGGCGAGTTGGTCAGCGCGACAATCCCACGCTCCGAGACCTCCTGAGCTTCGGATGTCCGCCCCAGCAGGTTACACACAAAGGTCAGCGACCAGCAGGCCTGGGCGAAAGCGCGCAAGTTTTTCGTCTGTCCCAGCGTCTCGACGGCCTGGCGAAGCGCGTCGTAGGCCATTTCATACTCATCGAGCAGCCAGTAAGCGTAACCGATCACCGCCGCGGCTTCACCAGCGCACTCGTCATCTGGGACCTGCCGGGCCAGTTCGAGGGCTTGTTTCGCCAGGTGAATGGCCTGTGGCGCATCGTTCGTCCAGCGACACAGACTAGCGCGCCGCAGCAGGGCCTGCGCCTTGATGTCATCTGGCAGGCCGTCTAGTTCGATTTCGGCCAGTCGCTGTTCGGCAGCGCTGTAGTTGCCCAGCACCTCCCACTGTTCAGCAATTTGACACCGCCGCAAAGCATCAAGCGGCGGCAGTGAAATGGAGAGCAAGTCCTCAAGCTCTTTGAGCGCGGCAAGTGGGTCACGGCCGGAAACATCTCCGATGTCCTGGGTAATGCGCCCCAGGGCCGAGAGGTCATCGGCTGGTTGTAAGTCAAAGTAACGCATGGTTTCGCACCTGTGCAGCCGATGCGCCAGACGGCACCACCGCGTCGGCCCGACAATCACCTGTCAAAGGCGTTGTCGCCCGGCGCTTCCAGGCACGGGCGGAGCCCTCCGCGCACATCGTGAACATACTTTTTACATCCAATCTAAAGCTTTGCAGTGGAAGGTATTATTGCCTGATGCGGAAGCCTTGGAGACCAAATGGAGCATTCTGGCACAAGATTTGTGTCTAGTGGGGTAACCAAGGTTTCGATGCTGGCTTTTCAGATTTATGAAGATGGAGACTACCACAGTGCTGCGCCCTTTTCACCCTTTGACCTACCGCCTTTTCCTCATTTGCCTCGGACTACTTGGGCTGGGAGTGTTTGAAAAGGTGACATTTGCGGGCGAGTCTTCTGGTGAAGGGCGGACGGCGCGCGCGGCAGTCAGAGTCTCCCATGGCACGGACGCGAAATCCACCGGTGTGAAGCCCAGCGCCATGTCGCGGATGACTGCCGGGCGACGGTTCGCGCGATGCAAGACGCGGCGGCTGTCCGCGCGGTGGACCGGCAAGCGCCGGGTGGCTCAGTCCAATCGCAGCCTGGCCTACCGTCGGGCGGCGGCGCATCCGATCAAAACGGCGGTGGCGCATCCGATCAAAACGAAAGCCGTTAAGACCAACGTCGCTGTCCGGTCCACTTCGGCCGTTTCCTCGGTGTCCGTTGGCAAGGGGCTTCCGGCGTCAGTGGCTGTCGTGGAAGCCACCACGTACCAGTTTGCCGGTTACACGGCGACGTCCGATGGTGCGACGGCGCGGATGTGGTATAGCCGGACCTACACTGTCAAGTCACCTTACGCCTATGTCGGGCAGATGAACATTGACGGAGCAGATGTTCACGTCTGGATGGAAACGACGGGAACCTTGCTGGCCGGCGCAGTCACCGAATCCGCATCCGAGCCGTTGCCATCCGTTGCACACTTGATGGAACGCTTCCCGGATGGTGGCTTGGGGGTGGTGATTGCCAGCCCAGACGACTTCGCGCCTCCGGTCGAGCCAGCGGTTGAGGTCGTGGAGTTTATCGAACCTAGTCGGTAGCGTGAGTGTGGTTCGCCAAGCTTTGGGCGTAACCAGGACGTTCACCACCATCAGCTTGACCGTCAGCCCAACGACGGATTCATCCAGTTAGCTAGGCTTGTCACTATTGCGCCTGGAGTGTTAAGAGAACGTGCCGCCGCGGCCCACGTGGCGGCCACGATCACGCCGCTGCCGAGGACTCCTCTATGGTGAGACTACTTCTTCGTTGGGTGTTGGCTGGCGCAAGCTGCGTTCTGTTATCGCTCTTGGGTAGCCAGGGAACGGTTTACGGGCAGTACGCCAACTACCTGTCGCCAGGCATGCAATACAGCAACATGTGGCAGGCCAACGCCAGCTTCATTCTTTCCCAATCCCAGCAAAATCTGGCGATGCAATCCGTGCCGCTGCGCCTGTCGGGAAACCGCTCTTCGGCAACTCCGGCCGGACGTTCGGCCAACCCACAAGCCAGAAGCGCGCCTGCGTCGGTACCGGCGCGTCCAAATGCCGGCCCACGTGATTACTCGGTCACCGATTTCCGTCCACGGCGACGGCGGCAGGTGGCTGATCAGTTTGCCGCCCTGGCGCAAGACCCAAGCCATCGCGCGCCGCTCCGTCAGCTTGGACAGGCGATGTTCCAGGAAATTGAAAACAGCCCGGAGTTTCGCCGCAACAATCTGACCTACGCGGTTGGATTGGCGGTCGGCGCGGCGCTCGGCATCGAGCGCGGCCGCGAGTTGACGGACGATGAATCGAACTTTCTGCTCGATACCGTGCACGAGTTTTTGACAACCGGTTCCGATGTCCTGCGCCGCACGCCGGAAGAGCAAACGGCGCTCTATGATACGTGTTTGTTGTTTACGGGACTGATGGCGGCCTTCGAGGCGGATGCCAAGGAAAATGGCACGCCTGAAACCCGGCGGGCAGCGCGCGAGCTGGCGCGGGCGACGCTCGGTGCGTTTGGCTTTCAGTCCGGAGGTGGCCGGCGCTGACGCCACACCACCGCCCGATTCATTCCACCTGACCACGTCCTCAGCCGGTGTGAGCCTCGGGCACGCGCCGGCTGAGGATTTTTTGGTGCCAGCACGAGCCGTCGACGCGGCGTCTTCCGACGCTTTGCCGGCGCGCGCCCCGCTTGCGTATGGATGGGGTATTTGCTATTCAGATTATTCCTATTTGGCAGTATTGCGTGTTGCCAAGATGAATCGGAGTGTTTTCCCTGCTGGAGGCTGTTCACCTCACCAAAGCCTATGGCGCGCAGGTCGCGTTGGATGACCTCACGCTTCGAGTGGGGTGTGTTCCTTTACCCTGAGGCGTATGAACCGATCCCACGTCTCGGCCTCTCCGTGGCAAGCGAGTTTTTGCATTGATTTGGATTGAAAGGAGATGCTTAGTCATCATGCCGGCCGAACGCTTACCGGTCACGGTTCTCTCCGGTTTCCTTGGAGCCGGGAAAACCACGCTTCTCAACCACATCCTGTGCAACCGGGAAGGCAAGCGCGTTGCCGTCATCGTGAATGACATGAGCGAGGTCAACATTGATGCCCAACTGGTTGCCCAGGGCGGCGCGTCGCTCAATCGGATCGAGGAAAAACTGGTCGAGATGTCCAACGGCTGTATCTGCTGCACGCTGCGCGAAGACCTGCTGGTTGAAGTCGGCCGGTTGGCGCGGGAAGGTCGGTTTGACTACTTGCTGATCGAGTCCACTGGGATTTCCGAACCGCTGCCCGTTGCCGAGACATTTACATTTACCGACGCGACCGGCCACAGTCTGTCGGATGTCGCCCGGCTTGACACCCTGGTGACGGTCGTGGATGCGCAGAACTTCCTGCGGGACTACCGCGAAGCCCAAAGCCTCAAGGAACGCCGACTCGAAGTCGGCCCCGAAGACGACCGAACCATCGCCGACTTGCTCGTTGAGCAAGTCGAGTTTGCCGACGTCATCCTGATCAACAAAGCTGATCTGGTGACGGATGCCGACCTGGCCGAGCTGCGGGGCATCCTGCGTCGGCTCAATCCAGATGCGCGGGTGGTGACTTGCCGGTTTGGCCAGGTGCCGTTGTCCGAGGTGCTTGGCACGGGACGCTTCAGCTTCGAGCGGGCCGCTCAGTCGGCCGGCTGGCTCAAGGAACTGCGGGGCGAACACCCGCCGGAAACCGAAACCTACGGTGTGTCAAGCTTCGTGTACCGGCGCCGCCGGCCGTTTCATCCCGAACGGCTCTGGGCGTTCTTTCATGGGGAAACCACCGGCAATGAATGGCAGGGCGTGCTTCGGTCGAAAGGTTTCTTCTGGCTGGCCAGCCGCATGGCCGTGGTCGGTGTCTGGAGTCAAGCCGGCGGTGCATGTCGGATTGAACCCGGCGGTTACTGGTGGGCAACGCAGCCGGAGGAAAGCTGGGGCGTGGATGAGAGCTTGCGCGCCGAAATCCGGTCTCTGTTCGACGGGTTATTCGGCGACCGTCGCCAGGAGTTGGTGTTCATTGGCGACCGCCGCATGAATCAGGCGGCCATTGAAGCTGCCCTCGATGCCTGCTTGCTGACCGAGGCCGAAGCCCGGCGTGGACCGGCCGCCTGGGCAGCCCTGCCTGATTCCTTCGGGGACTGGGAGCTTCCCACGGCTGAAGCGACGGTCAACTGAGCTGTTCCCCGGTTGACTTGGCAACCCAAAAACTAAAGCGACAAGGTGGCACACTTCGGACGCGATTTCCGCTTGTAAGCATGGGGTGCGCCCATGGATTCCACTCAAGTGGCGCTCAACGCGCGCTCCACCTCGGAAGTCCAAGGTGCTGACTTGGGCGGTCATCTGTCTCAAGCGGTCGGGATGCGGCTTGCGCGAGTTACGCTCGGCCGGTTCAGTCCCTCACTTCCGACACTCAAGCTGAGGTTACCCACGCGGTTGGCGTGCCGGTGCCCAGCTTCAAGCGAGGTGTCGTGATGAAGCTACGCCGAGTCGTGTTGCTGCTGTTGGTCCTGTTGTGTCTCGATCGGCTGCATCCGGTGGGGCAAGACGGCCCCCAAAACACGGCCGCTCTCAATGAGGTTGCCCGTGCTGTACTGGCCTGGGATGGGACGTCTCCGGCAGCGTTGGCCGAGCGGGTCAAACAGCTCGTGCCTGACGCACCCGTGATTGACACGCTCCGGGTGCTCAACCTCGCCCATCGAAACCGGCAACTCGATGCCGATGTGCAGCGCCGCTTCAGCGAAGTTGAAGCCAAACAAAGAACTTATCAAGGAAGGGTTCGGGATGCCATCCTCAGAGGACGTCAGGCGGGTCTTGCGAACTTCCTTGGCAAACCTGCCGGGCGGGCACTGTCTGCCATTGGCGACTCCGGCTCGTGGCCTGATCAACCCAGTGTCAAGATCGAGAGTGATTTTGATTTCACCATCTTTGGGGCAGATGTCAACGTCACGCGCGCTGCTCGTGATGCCTGTGGTCAAGCCATCTTGCGGGAGCTAGGTACACCCCACCTTCAACTCGGTGACTTTGACATCGTTGTGACGGCTGAAGGCGCCGAGGTTGAGTCGTGCGTCTTTGAAACCGAGGGTGGAATTGACTGGGCGAAACGCAACCTCAAACGCATCCATCTGATTTATCCCGACGGCACGATGCGCTTGGTTGAACTCTGGCGGGGCGATCCATCCGGTGAACTGGCTTACGCTTCCATGATGGCACGGCTGCGTCAGGAGGCTAACCGCAATGGCGATTACGAAAAGATGTTTGACGCGCGTGGTCTTTTCCGTGACAGCGTGTTCAAAGACACCAGTGGCGGACAGGGTCAAACCCTTTGGCAAAAATACCGGCACATTCTTGAAGGTCTCGGCGTGGATTACTTCCGCAGTCGCACTTCAACGGCGCCTGGCGGCTGCCTGGACATGGCCAAACACCTGCGTCAGGAAGTGTTGGATTCACGAATCAGACTCGCTCCCGAAGCAAAGATGAAGAGGATTCTCAAATACCTGCCACGCGCCCACAGCCTTGCCCAAGCCGCGCCGGGGGTAAGTCAACTGATTGCTGCCGATCCGATTCTTTCCGACCCGTCCTACGCATCACTGCTCGATCTGGCGCGGGCAGTCGAAAAAGCATCCCCGGCAGAAATCACCATCCTGCTCAAGCAGCGTTTTGGTGATTACCCGGACGCCGGTTTACAAGAGTTGGGCAACCGCGTGACCGAGATGGTGCTGCGTTATTCCGAGGTCGCCTTTCAAGTCGAGGTAGATCGGATACTGCTCCAGGAAGCAACGCCGGCGAGTCGCCGCCAAGCACTCGATAAGCTATCGAATGATTTCAGGATTATCGAGGGGATGGGTGGTGCCTACGCCGAACACGCCCGCGCTGCCCAGAGCACGATTGAAAAAATTCGCCAGGCCGAAGCTGATGGCAGCATTGATGCGCTTCGCGCGCAGCGCGTGGCGCTTGAAAAAATCCGCCAAACTGACGAGGCGAAAAAAGACCGTCTCAGGCAGTTTCTTGAGCTAACCGAGCTTGGTCAGCAGTTGCTCGAGTTTGCCGGGAAGCTGCTCGACATTGGTCGCGTGTTTCCTCCGGCTGAAGGACGCTACCGCAGCGGGACGGTCGAAACGCTGATCGAAGTCGGCACTTCCGCCCGAGCGCATGGCATGAAAGTGGTGGATTACATGGGGTCGGCCACGATGTGGGCCAGTGTGTTCGACAATATCAGCACCGCCCAAAGTGATCTCGAACTCGTTATGGCGCTCAGCCGAACGCTCGTTGAAGAAACCTTTTTTGGAATGGTGTATCAGTCGCTCTATGCCTTTGTGTACCAAGGCGATAATAAAGCTTTTTTGCGTGCCGTGATGTATCTGCTCGTGCCCGAAACGGCACTGCCGGCACTGGTCGAGGCGCTCGGTGAAACGACCATTACGGTCGGGGCGCAGATGCTGTTTGATGGGCAGCTTGAACGGCTCTACGTCGCCAGTCGGTTTGACGATGAGGGACGGTTGATTGACTTGGGCGGACTGGGGAAGGGCGGGCTGCCGGCGGCTCAGGAGTTCGTAGCCTCTATGTGTAACGGCGAAGCCGAGCTTGTCGCCAAGGATTTCATTGACCGCTCGCGCGCCACGGAGTTTGGCCAGGGGGCCAACCGGTTGGCGATTGTTGCCTTGGCCAAAGCCGTCCAAGCCACCGTTTTGCATGGGCGCCCTGGCCTTTTTACCCAGGATGGTCCGCTCATGCGCGCCTGTGAGGGGATTCGCCGAGTCAATGAAGACATCACATACCTGACCAAAGCCTGGGGCATCGAATTGCCCGCTGACGCCGATACAACCGGAGGGTGGGCGACCAGTCTCGACCCCGGACAACGGCGCGCGCTCGACACGCTCCTGGCTTCCCGCGCAACCCTGCGCCGGCAAGCCGAAGATGCCACGGCCGAAGCCATTGTACGAACATTCGAAGATCGCCGGAGCGCCGAATTGGCGCTGGATACCGACCGTGGCCGCAAGGCCCTTGAACAGTACGAGCGGCTCCTGGCGATTTTGAGAGAGTTGGAAATTGTCGCCGAGGGTGAGAAACATCTGGACGCTGAGGGCGCTCCTTACAACAGCATCAAGGGCTGGTTGATGTCCACCCGTGACCAACAGGTGGCGGCCGTCAAGGCGGTTCAGAAGTTCCTGCGAACCTACGAGACCATTCTGCAGGCACGCGGCGCAGTGGAAAGCAGTATGGTCAGTCGGCTGGGCCGGGTCGTGCGTCCCCGTCCGCTGACCCGTTCGCTGCCGCTGACCGGCAAGCCAGAAATAGACGCCGACACGCTGCGCCACTACATTGCCGGACTGGCGCAAGCTGAAGCCTCAACCATCAAAGACCTAGAACTCATCAAACGCGCCAAGCTGGAAGGGGACTACGATACCAACGCGCAGCGACAGCTCTACGATTACCGGGCGCAAATCGCGCACTGGTCGGCAACGATGAGCGCGGCCCAAGCTGCTCAGAGCTTGCGTTGGCGGTTTGAGGTTTTTGAGAAGCAAAGGCTTCTTCAGCGCTCCGTCGAAGCCAAGGAGGAAATCAAGCGGCTGCGTGACTTGGAGCGAATCCTGTTAGAAAAGTTTCGCGCGTACTACACACTTGGCGACCTCGACGTACAACTGACCGGCCCGGCGGAAGCTGAAGTCGGCCAAGCGGTGAACCTGCGCTGCACGGTTCGCGCCCGTCGTTCCCAACCAAATGGGCAACCCGGTTCCTTGAGTGACTTGCCGCCGGATTTGGCCCAGCAGTTGGTTTATGCGTGGCGTATCGCTCAGGTGGACCTCGGCACCGACAAGCGCGCCGAGCGGACCTATCGCCTCGAGACGCCGGGTGCGCAGACGTACAGCGTCACCGTCAAGCGCCCGCGGCAATTCGGCGGTGACGATGTGCTGGGAACCGCCACGTTGACGATTACCGTCAAGAAGCCAGCGGAAGGCAAGCCGGCAGACTCAGCCTCTCAGCCACCTGACCAACCGCCCGACGATAGCGGCGGCGCGGCTGGCAAGGGACGGTTTTCAGCCGTCGCCACTGGCAACTGGGAAGGCGGCAACACCAAGGATGGCTTCATCTTGAACCGTAAGCCGGCAGCGATCAAAGGCCCCTGCGGTTGGGATAGCCGGGTGACAGCCACCATTCGGGTGTACGTTGAGCAGGCAGCGAGCACCAATGATCCGAAGACGCCACAGGCGGCGCGCGCCTGGTGTGAAAAACTGCTCAAGGAGCGCCCACAGGGTGATACCCCCAATGACATGGCTGTAGGTTTGTTCAAGGCTGGGGGCGTCGAAGGTGTCAACGCTCTGACAATTGGAGACTTCGAGGGCGCGTTAGCCGACTTTGCCATCTGGGTCCGCCGTGGCACCGGCGGCTTCTCGGGGTATACAGGGTCTTACATGGGGGCCGGCGGGCGCGGGCAAGCTATTGGTAAATCGGGCAGGCGCATTGTTGTTCACTACTCGGTGAGCGGTAGTGGTTGTTGGGACAATAGTGACCGGTCCTATCTCATCCGGCAGTGTGAAGCCGCCCAGCGCGAAGCCAAGGCCATCATCGGCAGTTTACGGCTTGACCTCAACGGTCAGTTGACAACCAACCCCTATCAGGGGCCAAAGTACGATGGGTCAGACCTGCCCCGGGTCACGTTGGTGCCGAATCAGGTTCGCAAACTGCGTGTTGGCGAGCGGCTTACCGTCCGGGCCATGGTGGAAAACGCCGAACCAGCCGATGCCCCGTACAAGTACAACTGGTCAGGTGACATCAAGGGCGATCCGAAGGCGGCCGGCGATACGGTCACGCTTGAACCCAAAGCGCCCGGTAAGTTCACGCTATCGGTCGGCGTCGAAGGGGCGCGCTATGGGCTGGGGTGGGCGTCGCTTGAATATGAAGTGGCCGAGGTACGGGTAACGGTCGAGCGCCTAGGCAACCAGAACCAACCCATTTTGCTCGGTAGCCAGCAGAATTTTGTGGCCAAAGTGACTGTGGACGGTAAGCCGGCCACCGGCAACTATACCTTCCGCTGGCAGCCGCACCCAGAAACGCAGTTCACCCCATTTGAGTCAAACACGGCAACCACCGCCGCCCGCTTTGGCCGCCCGGGTAGCACCAAGGTGTGGGTTGAGGTACTGGAACAGGTGGATGGTCGGCTGATGACGGTGGCGACCTCACCCCAGCTTGATCTGGCGGTGACGGCTCCGAAGTTTGAACTCAAAGCCCCGACGGATGCCGTGTTGGTAGGACAGGACGTTGTGGTGTCATTGGTTGAAACGCCGCCGCTTGCGGAAGGACTGGCGCTCTACTGGTGGGAAACGACGCCCAGTACCGTGTATGGCCGTCCGACCAATGGCGACCGCGCCTACCAGTTCAAACCAAGGGACACCAAGCCGGTCACCATCACCGCGCACATCCGCGCGCGCGACGGGGGTGACGAAATCGGAACGGCGACCTGTCAGGTCACGGCCACCGCGCTCAATGTTGCCGTCGTTGTCACCGGACCAGAGGGCCCGCCGCCACGAGCTTGGAAAGAAGGCGTTGGGCTTGTTCCTGTCGAGCGAGCGATTGCAACGCACCAGTTTGTCGGTTTACGCGCTGACGTCTCCCCCTTGCCACCCGGCGGACAGGAGCTGCGTTATGAATGGTCGCTCAACGCCGACTCGCACTTCGCAGGTGGCGGATTTGGGCGCGACATCCGTGCCTACCGGAGCCAGGTAGGAACCTGTGTGGCAACCGTCATTGTGCGCAATACCGATGGGGTTGAACTCGGTCGGGGACAGGGCAGTTTTGAAGTCACGCTCGACCGCGACCGACTCAATACCTCAAACAAGGAGAAAGAAGCTGCCGCGAAGCTGGCACAAGCCCGTGCCGCCCATGCGGCCGGACGCCTTGACGAAGCCATCCAGCTCGCGAGTGCTGCCGCTGCCATTGCGCCACACCAGACCGAGGCGCGCACCACGGCCGACCGGTGGCGGCAAGACCGCGAGAGCATCCACCAGCATTTACAATCGTGCGAGCAACTGCTGGCCGCCGGACGCCTTGACGAAGCCAGAACTACCTTTGAAAAAGCCAGTGCCATCCATCGCCTCTATCCACCGGTTGTTGAGATGGAGAAGCGGTTGACGGCCGCAGCCGGAAGACGGGAACAGCGCGTCAGGCAGGCGCTTGACCGCATGGCAGCGTTCAACGCCGAGAAAAACTACGCGGCAACACTCGCCGAAGCGCAGCGGCTGCGGAGAGAGACGCCGCTCCAGGCCGCGGATGAAGCGCGTGTGCAAGCACTTGAAGCGGCGGCCCGGGCTGGCGAGGCTGAAAGAGAACGTGTTCTGGCACGGTTGCGGCGCGGAGAGGCACGCTTCAATGCCTACGATTACACCGGGGCACTGGCCGATTTGGGGGTGATTTTTGACGCAACATGCTTTGGGCCGAATGCGCCAGAACCGGCCTATTACCGAAATCTTGGTAACGAAGCTGCCGCCCGGTTGGAGCGAATCAACACACTCCTGCCCAATGCTAGGGCCATTGCCGATAACCCACGCGCCACACGCCCCCAACTGACCGCTGCCCTAATGGACGTTGAGGAAGTGCTGCGGTTACAACCCCCCAACCAGGAAGCACAGGCCTGTCGGGTCAAATTGAACGACCGCCTGGCCCGTGACCTACCGTCGTCTCCTCCATCCACTCCACCGCCTGGCACCCGGGGTGGGGGAACGGAGCGCCCACCCAGCAACGCCCCACCCCGCAATCCGCCACCCGGCAACACCGTGACGACCGTGTTCAACAACGGCAACGTCGCGGCGGTGGACAACGGGCCGACCCGTCCGACGCAAGTGACCTTCAAACAGCCCTACGTTGTGACCTACGTGTTTACCTACCACTGGAACTACGGACGCGGCGCAGCACCGGGCACGATTGGACTCCTGCACAGCAGCGGCAAGCTCTACGGTCCGTGGCGGGCGCGGGGGACACCCGGACAGGGTGGTGTTCCCAATGCGAACTGGGAGTGTACGCCAAACGTGGTTGTTCCAGCCGGGACGTACACCGTGGTGGACTCCGACCCGGCGACGTGGGCGCAAAACAGTGGTTCTGGTGGCGCTGGGATGGCGATTGTGAAGGGGTATCCGGCCGAAGCTGACACCTCACAACCACCACCTTCCAATCCCCCATCTACCCCACCGCCCGGCACCCGGGGTGGGGGAACGGAGCGCCCGCCCAGCAACGCCCCACCCCGCAATCCGCCACCCGGCAACACCGTGACGACCGTGTTCAACAACGGCAACGTCGCGGCGGTGGACAACGGGCCGACCCGTCCGACGCAAGTGACCTTCAAACAGCCCTACGTTGTGACCTACGTGTTTACCTACCACTGGAACTACGGACGCGGCGCAGCACCGGGCACGATTGGACTCCTGCACAGCAGCGGCAAGCTCTACGGTCCGTGGCGGGCGCGGGGGACACCCGGACAGGGTGGTGTTCCCAACGCGAACTGGGAGTGTACGCCAAACGTGGTTGTTCCGGCCGGGACATACACCGTGGTGGACTCCGACCCGGCGACGTGGGCGCAAAACAGCGGTTCTGGTGGCGCTGGGATAGCGATTGTGAAGGGGTATCCGGCCGAAGCCAACACGCCGCCACAACCGCCTTCCACTCCACCAGCTACTCCGCCTACCGGTGGTGGTCGCACCGGCAGTGAGGTCCCACGGTTGCGGTCTATTCAAGGTACATGGCACGAAAGCCACCCTGACTTGACCAACAATGTTGTGTTCTACACGCAGAATGGCAATCAGATCAGCGTGCGGGGCTCTTTCACTTTCAATGGTTTCCCGTGTGAGTGGATAGGCAGTGGTAGCATCAGTGGGAATAAAGTGACGCACACCGTTCAATTCACGCGACGACCGCCGGATGAGATATGGCGCGGAGCTGACGGGCGACTGGAACTGACGCTGTCAGCGGATGGGAATGTCTTAGATGGCATGTGGTTCAACAACAACGGTCATTCGGGTCCTAAACGCCTGACCCGGCAAAGCAGTGGACGTCAAACCCCACCGCCTTCTAACCCGCCGTCCACCCCACCTGGCGGTGGACGCCAAGCGCCACCGCCAACCGACACGAAGACCATCGAAGTTGTGTTTCGGAATGCTTCCAGCCTACCGGTTCATCTGTGCCTGGCCGGCACGGCCTTCAGCCCTGAAAACCGGGTTGCTCCCGGCGAAACCCGTACTGTTCGTGTCCCACTGCCGAGCAGTGGGGGGCGACTGCGGTTCGTGGCCGGACGTAACGGGCAGGTGATTGCTACCGGCGACTGGTACTACGATCCCGATGCCCCATCGCGGTATCCAGTCGTGACCTTCCCCGATGACAACAATCCACATCAGACGTTAGGGAAGCTCCTCATTACGACCGGTCTGAAATAGCTACCCGCATTATCCGCGCCCGGGAGGGGGCCGCGGACGCCAACCAAGGTGTCCGCTGCCCCCTCCAGCATTCTGTGAGGTGGTGCTGATCCAGCCTTGCCAACCATAAACTTTCCACATCTTTTTCAAGTCGTGGACACGTGGTGTGGACACCAACCAGATGCCTAAACTTTTCCTAAAAAATTTTTCCTCACTTGGCATGGCTGACAACTTTTTTGCGCTTGAAAGGGTGAGGGAAGATCACGCTGCGACCGGTACGCTGTGGTCTCTTTCTCTGTCAAACAAAGAAGGGAGAAATCGCCATGGCCACGTCAACCTACGCTTCACCAACCGTTACCAAAATTCTTCTGCGTCATCTGAGCGGTTCGCGCGTCAATCAGGTTGAGGAGTTTCGAATTGCGCATCTCACCGAACTTGACATCGGGCGCGACAGTGGCTGCCAAGTGCGTTATGACCCAGACCGTGACGACTTGGTGGGCCGTCACCATGCGAAAATCAACATTGAAAGTGGCGATCCTCCAATCTTTACCCTGAAAGACCTTGGCAGCCGAAATGGAACCTATGTCAATCGGCAGCGGATTGCGGCTCCGGTTCGGCTTTATCCAGGCGATGTCGTCCAGCTCGGACCCGGTGGACCGGAGTTCATGTTTGACGTTGAGCCGCACCCACCTGAAGCTCTGCGTCCCACGCGCATTGCCGGCGAAGCGCTGACCCCGCCACCCAAGGCGACCCGTGTAGCAGATGCCCGACCCAACGGTCCGTCACCAATGGCTGTCATGCCAGCGTCTGTGCCACCGACCGGCAGCATCCCCGGAAACTTTCAAACGCCGGTTCCGTTGCCGACTGCACCCGGCGGTGGGATTGGGAAAGCCACCGTTGAGCGGATGATCGGCCAGGCCAAGAGCGATAACCGCCTCACCATTGTCCTTGTGGCATCGCTGGTGCTCGTCATTGTTGCGGGCGTGGTTGGTTACCTGGGCTATCTCGGTTACAAGCAGCAGAAACAAGTCGATACGAAAATCGCTGCCACTCAGGAACATGCTGAGCGGGTCAAGCAGCAGGCAGAAGCCGCGCGTTCAGAAGTCGAGCGCCAAAAAGCGGATGCGCCACTGGACCCAAGCGCTATTGCGGCGGCAAACTCAGCTGCGGTGGTGTATCTCGAAGTTGGCTGGAAGCTGATTTACACCCAAACCGGTCAACAGTTGTACCACTGTTTCCGGGATGGCATGCCGCTGTTTGTCCGGCTCGAGGATGGAACGACTGAACCCTGGCTGACGACCCGCCCCGACGGCAACCGGCCCATCGGCGGTGAGCACACCGGCACGGGTTTTGTCGTCGGTGAAGAAGGCTTCATCCTCACGAACCGTCACGTTGCGGCAAGCTGGAAGTCACGTTACGAGTTTCCAGACGCAACCGGGATGGTCTTTGATGTCCGGACTGGCAACGTCAGTTTTCTGACGCAGTTGCCCGAATGGGTGCCCAGTGAAACCAAGCAAGCCGGTGGGAAGTTTCTCCAGGGTGGGTTTGAGGGCCGCAATGACTACCTTTACGCGACGTTTGCCAACAAAACGCAGCGTATCCTAGGACAGCTTTCCGTGGCCTCGGATCGCCATGACGTTGCCTTGGTCAAAATCGGTGTTCCTGGGCGGATCAAGCCTGTCGAACTGTTTGACAGTTACGACAACATTAAGCCGGGCGACAGTGTGACGGTCCTGGGCTATCCAGGCCTTACACCGAAAAAGTATGGCGTCATTGCGTCAAAGGACCTCTTCAACCGCGAGGCACAGACGCGGGTTGTTCCCAATGTCACGGTCAGTTCCGGTGTGATTAGTGCGCTGCTGCGGGATGACACCTCAACGACTGCTGCCGGACGTGACCGTGTCGTCAGTGTGATGGGCGACAGCTATCAGCTTTCCATCAACTCAACCGGACCTGGTAACAGCGGTGGACCGGTCTTCGATAACCGCGGGCGGGTCGTGGCGGTATTCAACGCCGGAGCGGAGCGTGTCACCTACGCCGTGCCGATTCGTTATGGGTTGGAGCTAATGAATCCTGCTGGTCGTTAGCGCCGGTTGCCAAGTCACAAGGAGTAGCGTATGCGGAGCGTAGGTAATGTTTCCGTTACGTATCCAAAGTTGACAATCGCCATGTTGAGCGATGTCGGCTGTCGGCGCCAAGTCAACGAAGACTTTGCGCTTTATGAAAGCCCACCGCCTACAAGCTTGGAAGCCGCGCGCAAAGGCATGCTGGCATTGGTTGCCGACGGACTGGGCGGCCACGTCGGTGGTGAAATCGCCAGCCAGATGGCCGCCGAGATTGTGCGCCATGTGTATTACGCCGAATCGGGCGAACCAGAGGCGGTTCTACGCCAGGCATTTGTCGAGGCCAACCGCATGATTTGGGAAACGGCTCAACGTCGTCCAGCGCTCCGTGGCATGGGCACGACCTGCACGGCGCTCGTCATCCGGGGCGACGAGGCCTTTGCCGCCCACGTTGGTGATACTCGTCTGTATTTGGTTCGAGACGGCAGCATCTACCAGATGACTGAAGACGATTCAGAGGTCATGGCCTATGTCCGCGCAGGGCGAATGACGCGCGCCGCGGCCGAGCAGCATCCAGAGAAAAATGTCTTACTCAAAGCCCTTGGGACAAAACCAGACCTCACGCCAAGTCTGTGGCAGCGTCCGCTCCGAGTGTGCTGCGGCGACCGGTTTTTACTGACTTCAGATGGACTGCATGACTTAGTCACTGACGACGAGATGCGTGCGCTTGCGCATGAACTAGCGCCAGAGGAAGCGTGCCAGCGGTTGGTTGAGTTGGCCAGATCACGTGGTGGCCCGGACAACGTGACCGTTGGTATCGTGTGGGCGTCCTATCAGAACGGGGCTTCGCATGTGGACGTTCCGTCACCCGCCGTTCCACGCGAAACCCGAGAAGTGAGGGTAGGGTCGTGATTGGCAGTGTGATTGGAACCTACCGCGTCACCGCTTGCCTCGGCACTGGGGGCATGGGCACGGTGTACCAAGGCGTGGATGTGATGCTCGACCGTCCGGTGGCCATCAAAGTGCTCAAACCCGAACTGGTCGCCAACCCGCAGCTTATTGAGCGATTTCGCACCGAGGCCGTGCTGTTAGGGAAGCTGAATCACCCAAACATTGCGACGCTCTATGGGTTCCTGCCGATTGGCAATCAGCAGTTTGCCATGGTGATGGAGTTTCTGCCTGGCACTTCGCTGGAGACATTGCTGCAACAGCGCGGGGCGATGCCACTACCCATGGCTGTGCCGCTCTTTTCCGGCGTCCTGGACGCCATCGGCCATGCCCATCGGCAAGGCATCATTCACCGTGACATCAAGCCGTCCAATGTCATGGTGCTGCCGGACGGGACGCCTAAAGTCATGGACTTCGGCATTGCACGCGCGTTGGGCAGCAGTCATCAGACGCGCGTTGGCGCAATCGTCGGCACACTCGAATATATGTCGCCCGAACAAATTCAGGGAAAAGAAACCGACGCTCGCAGCGACATCTACTCGCTTGGCATCTTGCTGTATGAAATGCTGACGGGGCGGGTGCCGTTTGCCGCAGATAGTGAGTATGCCTTGCTCCAGGCCCATATTCAGGCTTCACCACCGCCGCCGCGTGTTTTTACCCCGGACATACCCGAAATCGTCGCACAGGTTGTCTTGCGGGCCCTTGAAAAAGACCCTAATCGGCGTTTTCAGACGGCAGGCGAATTCAAACTGGCGCTGGTTGCCGCAACCACTCCCAGCCTAGCTGCCATACCAAGCGATGTGCGTGTGGCGTTATCGCTCTCAGGTACATCCAACGGACTGACATCTCCGATTTGCCCACCGCCCAGCCCATCGCCCGCGGCCAGCAAGATGCTGCCACCGTTTCACCAAACGGCACTCCCCCCGAGTCCGGTCGTTGCTACCAAATCAAGTGATGTTTGGCTCAAGGTGATTGCGTGGAGTCTCGCCGGTGTCGCGGCCTTGGTATTTGTGTTGGCAACGTTGGCTTATGTGTGGGTGCATCGCGGCGGGGCCGTACCGGAAAGTCGTACCCCGGCAGCTTCCCAGCCGCCAAGCCATGAAGAAGCCATATCACTTCCACCAGCTACAAACACTGCGTTACCCCCACCGGAGAGGGATCCCCTAGAGGTTCCTCCACCATCTCGGTCTGACCCACCGGGCGTCTTGATTCCCGATGTTCTGCCACCACGGAGCGGCGGCGTCATCAGCCCAGAGCCGCCCAGTACGTCTGAAGAAGTCGCGCCCAAAAAACAACCACCAAAGCGCACTGGCAAGGACCAGTCCGGCGTGAGTGAGCGTGAGCGCCGCCGGCGCAAGGCGCTCGAAGCCCTCGACCAGTGAGCCATCGCTGAAAAAGAGGTGGTCAGTCATGAAACAACCGGCTTTTTGCTTCCATTTCCAAGTTCTTGCCGTGGCTGCCTTGGCCGGGTTGGTTTGGCTCATGCCACAGACCACAAGCCAGTCAAAGACGCTACCAACCAATGACCACGGGATGGTCGCGTTCGCCCAGTCAAATCGCCGAACTGATAGCCGGCGGTCTGGACCGGTCAAACGTCCCATTCGGAGGACAGCCCTCATCAACGCCCTGCGAATCAACGGACTCTCAACGGCGGAGTTGGTGCGTGAAATTGAACGCCGGGGTGTGGATTTCAGCCTGACGCCCGATGTGGAAGAAGAACTTCTGGCAGCCGGAGCGACACCAGAGATACTGCTGGCCGTAGGTGCCAACTATCGTGGCACGGTGTCAGCCGATGCCACAAACAACGAGACGGACGCTCCCACGCCTAACCCACCATCGGAGCCATCAACCTCATCCAGATTATCAGGAACACCGATTCGTCACCCGCCCCCAAAGCCGCCTGAGCCAGACTACGATGACGTTTTTGAACAGGGTTTGGCCGCCGTGCGGGCGGATGATTTCGATCTCGCCATCCGACACTTCACCACTGCGGCAAGCTTACAACCCACCAACCCACGGGCCTTTTCGATGCTGGGCATGACGTACCTTTATTGGAGGCCAGACTTGGCGGCAGCGGAGTCCAACATGCGACGCGCGATGGCTTTGGGGGGAAATGCCATCTTCCGCGTCCGCCACGACCACGATGGATTCTTCAGTACGTTTTGCGTGGGGTCGCTTTTTATAAGCGCCAACGACATTACCTTCCGAGCGGATGATGGCGAGCACACTTTTGCCGCTACTCGCGATATAATTCGGGAAGTCAAACTCAATAGTTTTGTCGGGTCGGAGTATGGGGCATTTCACATCAAGGTTCGTTCCGAACAAAACAAGGTGAAAAACTTCAACTTTGCTCCGGGCAGCAACCAACGGTACGAGGCTGAACTTGCTGTGCGGCTGTACGATGCCGGGCAGGAGATGAACCGGTTGTATCGAGATTAGCTACGGACCACCAGGGCTGCCGTTTTTTGCCTGGCGGGGGTGTAGTCCACTTCCACAACCGGAGACACATTTGCTTGCGTTCGATGCTAGAAATAAGGGTGATCCGTGTGAAGTGGCGCATCTGTAAGCTATCGAATCCGCAGGCTGACGTGCTAGGTTGGAATCATCTATCTCGACTGGAAGCCAGACTTGGCTGCCACCGAAGCTAACGTGCGCAGTTCGAGATTTTCTATCAGTTGGTGATGATGTTTAGGTGGGGCAGCTACGATATCCGCGTCCACTACGATCGCGGCTTGTTCTGGCTTGCTCTACATCACAGCACAGGATGTGCCTTCCGGGTGATCAAGGCAGACACACGTTTGTCGTCGGCCGTCACATCATCAGGGAATTCAAGCTCACCAGCTTTGTTGGGCTCCCTATGGCGTTTTCCACATCAAGATTCATGCCGAACGTAACGAGACAAGAACTTCAACCTCGCCCCGCTTACCAATCGGCGATATGGCTTCGCGTTGGCCATTCGCCCTATGTTGCCGGACGCAACTTGCACAAGACAGAAGATACGAGGCTAACCGCCCGGCTAGGATCGCGCGCCAGAATCCAAAGAGAAGGGTAACCGGCGACCGGTAAGCTACCGGTCGCCGATAAACCCTTTTGAACGAGGGTGCTATGGTGTTTGACGCGCAATCACGTCAAACTGCGTCAAATTGTATTGCCGCATCAGGTCATGAAGCTTGCGAGTGTAGTCAGGATCGGTGGCATAACCAGCCCGGTGGATTTCAGCAGCGAAACGGAAGGGATCACTGGTATGCCGCATGGCTTCGGCGTAGCGCCGGCTTTGCGTAAACAACCGCGCATGGTCGGCAAAGGACTCCTGCGGTGTGTTGTACTTGCGGAACTGCGCATTGACGTACACCGACTGGCCGTTGATAACCTCGCGCGTTCGCATCGTGACCGACCCGGCCGGACCCGTTCCCTTGATACCAAAAAAGTTATTGGCTTGCTGCGCCAATGCTGAACGTCCCCACCCACTTTCCAGAATGGCTTGGGCAATCGTGACGGAAGCCGGCACACCGGTGGCGCGTTGGTTACGAATGGCATCGGCCGCAATCCGATCAATGAAGGCGTTACCGGTACGTGGAATCTGCCCGACCGGAGTTGTCCCGCCAACACTTGGCGGTTGCGCTGGCGGTGGAGGCGTTGGCCCCGTGCCCGGCAACCGGAGAACCTGCCCCGGATAAATGAGGTTAGGGTTGCGGATGCCGTTGAGTCGCACCAGTTCATCAACGGTGGTTCGATACCGCTGGGCAATGACGGAGAGTGTATCGCCGGGGCGGACGGTATAACTGGTCGCTCCCGCCTGGCGTGCCAGTGCCTGCGTCAGCGCCTGTCGGGTTTGGGGACCGTAGATGCCGTCCACCGTGATGCCCGCATCCCGCTGGAAAGCACGCAGGGCCGCATCAGTACGTGGGCCGAAGATGCCCGGGCCGGTGTTGTAGGCGGCTTCAGTCATATAGCCCAACCGGATGAGGGATTGCTGGAGGAGGCGTACGGACTCTCCACGGTTACCTTGGCGTAATGTTTCCTGTGGCACGCCAGTTGGCGGTGGGGCAGCCGGGGGCAGTGGCTGGGAAGCCGGTGGTGTTGGTTGGGGTGCCGGCCCGGCGGTTGCGCGTCCCTGGTCATTGACCCAGTATTCAACCGGAACATTGCCGAAGGTATCTCGCACGTGAGCATAGTTGACATTCCGTGAACCGGCCTGCGCGATCGCCGGGCCACGTTCGTTGATCTGGCCGGGGCGCACGATAGCCACATGCCCAATGCCGCGTGGATTTTGCCAACCAACCATGGTCGGGTGTCCCGCATTGGCCAGACGCTGGGCCTCTTCGGCACTCACCGGCCGCCAGCCATGCTGTGCCCCGTGGTTGCGCAGCCAGACCATTGTGCTGTTGGCATCAAGTTCACGGCTTTGGCTGTAGTTATACACGGTGGTGGGTTGGTTCGTCCGCTTGTCCACCCAGTGGGGAATTTCAGCCCCCATGGCGCGGGTAACGTCCCAGACAAAAATGTTACAAAAGGTATCCTTGATGCCGTCACCGCTGGAATCACGGATGGCATAACGCGGGTTATGCGCCACGGCAAACTGGTTGATGACGTTGTTATAGATTTCCGCCGTGCGGTGGTTCGGATGTCCGCGCAGAGGCGCCTCGACCGGGCGGGCCGCATTGGTGTTAGTTGTGCCGGGCGCCGGACGTGTCCCATCGTAGATGAGTTCTGACGTCAGTCGGGCGCGCGTCGCTGTGCCGGCCAAGGACAGCTCTGCCCGCCGGGCAGCCGCTTCCTGGGACGTAGCTGTCACGACTTCAGCCGTCTGTGGCCGGGAAGCGACGGTTGCTGGTGTTGCTGGGTTGCGTTGTACCTGAGACGTTCGACTGACCTGCTGTGTGCGGACCGTCATAAACTAAACTCCCACGCTTTGATTGTTACTGGCTCTGAGTCCCACGGCTGGGTTTGGGCGGCTCGACCTGTGTCCAGGTTATCGGCTGTGTTACGTCACTGTTGCGCTCCTACCGGCAGGTAGTCTTGCCTGCCGAGACCGCCTAAAAGCCCGCCTCCCTGCCGTGCTCCCCGAACCTTGCCCCGCCGAGGTAAGTCCGGTTTTGCACGGACCACTGACTAGAATGGGTGGGAAGCCCTGTCTCCAGGGCCGGGAAGGTTTCAAAGGGACATTTATGCCCCATGTGGATCAGGATATAGTCGGAAGAAGGGTGCGGATTGTTACGTTGTAGTACTGGAGAAATCATAACCCATGATGTACTTGTGAGGTAGAACATCTGCGGGCCCTTGCATCAAGCTGCTCCACCACAAGGGTGTTGGTTGTTGTTGCTTGGACGCCGATGTGCACAAGTGAGGGATACCCCTATGCCCAACGCTACGACGCTCCGAAAAGCCAATCCTCCCAAGACTCCGGCTGATGCTCCTAATCGATGTTTTACGCCACCCACTGGTCAAGTTGCCTTCAGCCAGTTCATTGAAGAGGTATATGCCGAGCTACGCCATCTGGCGCACGCGCACATGCGGCGTGAGCAGCCTGGTCATACGCTGCAAACCACGGCGCTGGTTCACGAGGTGTACCTCCGGCTTGCCAACTGCAAAGGCGTCAGCGTGACCGACCGGCAGCAATTCTTCAGCCTGGCGAGTCGCGTCATGCGACACATTCTCGTGGATTACGCCCGCGCTGCCACATCTGCCAAGCGTGGCGCGGGCAACCGCCCAGCTCAGCTCGACGGACAGTGGCCAGCGAAGGAGCTTCCCATCCCGGAAATTCTGGCCCTGCATGAAGCCCTGCAGCACTTGGAAGCGCATGACCCGCACCTTGGGCGCGTCTTCGAGTTGCATGCGTTCGGTGGTCTCACCAATCAAGAGATTGCCACGACGCTCGGGGTGTCACTCCGCACGGCGAATCGAAACCTAGCGCTGTCTCGCGCGTGGATGCAACGGCTCCTGAACGGTGCCGGCCGCCGGCTTGAATCCAGCCCCGTTGCTGCTTCATCCACCGTTTGAGTTCAGACATCTACCACCTAGCCCAAGTCTGAAGAGGTCATCCCCCATGGCCACCGACTTGTCCAACGACCGCTGGATGCAGGTCAACGAAATTCTGCAGCAAGCCATTGACCTCGATCCGCCGGCGCGCCGTCCCTTTATCATTCACGCTTGTGGCGATCGCCCCAGCCTATGCCGCGAGGTCCTGGCGCTGCTCGATGCCTATGAGTCGGATGAAGCCGGTTGGCATTTTAGCGACTCGCCTCTGTTTGGATATGCTTTACGCGCCCTGGCTTCCCGGCAGGCAGCCTCTTGGATTGGCGCGAAGGTTGGTGACTACCGCATTGTCCGCGAGCTGGGCGTGGGCGGCATGGGGACGGTGTACTTGGGCGTTCGGGATGATGCGGCGTTTGAAAAAGAGGTCGCCATCAAGATTGGCCACCAGTTTGCTTCCAATCGTGATTTCCTGCAGCGCCGGTTGCAGCAGGAACGGGCGATCCTGGCTCGGCTCGAACACCCCAACATTGCTCGGCTGCTCGACGGTGGCACGACTGACAACGGCCTGCCCTTCTTCGTCATGGAGTATGTCCCCGGCATCCCACTCACCACCTATGGCGAACAGCGCCGGCTCACCTTGCGGCAGCGGCTTGAAATGTTTCAGTCGGTTTGCGCCGCTATTCATTACGCGCATCAAAACCTGGTCATCCACCGTGACCTCAAGCCGGGCAACATCCTGGTGACCGATGACGGCGTTCCAAAGCTCATTGATTTTGGGATTGCCAAGTTACTGGATGAACAAGCGCAGGCGTCGGAGCTGCACACGGCCACCGTGCAGCGCGCCATGACCTTGCCCTATGCCAGCCCGGAGCAAGTCCGGGGTGAACCGGTGACGACCGTCTCGGATGTGTATTCCCTGGGGGTAGTGCTCTATGAATTGCTCACGGGATGTCTGCCGTTTCAGACCACCGAAGGGGCGCCCTCATTGGAATATCTCATTCAACATGCCGAACCCCTGCCGCCCAGTGTGGCGGCGCGCAAGCCAGCTCCGCCCCGGAAACAAGCTACGGACGCGCCACCTGAAACCCAGGCAACCGAAGACCGAATGGCGCGCAGTCGGGAGCTGGCCGGAGACCTGGATGCCATCATCCTCCGCGCCATGCACAAAGACCCAACGGCCCGCTACGCTTCAGCGGAACAGTTTTCGTCTGACATCGAGCGTTACTTGCAAGGTTGGCCCGTGCTGGCGCGTGGCGCATCGGCGCGTTACCGGCTACGAAAGTTCCTGCGCCGCCACCGGGTCACCGTCGCGCTCAGCCTAGCTTCCATTGTGGCGCTGGCCGGAGCAACGACCGTCTCACTCCGCCAGGCACATCTGGCTCGCCAAGCGCAGGTGCGTGCCGAACGACAGTTTCAGGAAACCTGGCAACTGGCGCGCTCGAATGTTTTTGAGCTGCACGACGCCATCCAACGCTTACCGGGTTCGACCGGCGCCCGTGGTCTCCTGGTTGAACAGACCCTTGGTTATCTCGACCGCCTCAGCCGCGAGTCCGGAACAGATGCCATGTTTCACCGTGAACTGGGGCGCGCGTACATCCGCGTCGGGGAGGTTCAGGGGCGTCCCTATACTGCTAACCTAGGCGACGTCAACGGCGCACTCAAGAGCTACCAAACCGGACTGATGTGGTTGGAGCGGGCATGTCAGGCGCACCCTACCCAGGTTGAATGTCAACGTGAACTGAGCATCGGCCATGAACGGATCGCCGAGTTGATGATGTATCGCCTGGGTAATTTCCCGGTTGCCCGTCATCACTTGGATCGCGCCCAAGCGCTCTGCGAGACCCTGACCAAGGCGCAACCGAGTGATCCGGAAATCCGATACCTCAGGGCTACGCTATCCATTGCCTGGGGTGACTGGTACCACATGCAGTCCGATCTCTCGGCTGCGTTAGGTTGGTTTGAGCAAGCTCGGCAGCAGCTCGAGCGGCTGGTGGCCGACATGCCGGCAGCGGTCGCGTACCGGCGGACGTTCGCCGGCGCTTTACAGCGTAAAGTCTATTGCTTGATGAGTTTGGGTCGCCAGGCCGAAAACAGTGGATTCGCCTCGGAAGCGCAGATGGTATATGCCCGTGCGCTCCCTCTGCATCGGCAGGCCCTGGCCCTCCGCCGGAGTCTGGCGACGACCAATCCGGTGCCCGTCGAGTGTCGCCGTTCGGTTCTGGATAGTCTAGTGGATGAAGCTGACCTTGCCGGGAGACTGAAACAATACCCAACTGCGCGCATCCAGTTTGAGGAAGTGTTCAAGCAGTTTCAGGCGCTGGTGACCGAAGACACCACCAATCGTGAGCTTTTGTTTGATATGGCTTCTTTGCTCAGCCGCTTTTCTATGCTTGAGGAAGCTGCCGGCCGCCCCGATTTGGCGCTTGTCCAGTGGCAACGGATTGAA
Source organism: Chloracidobacterium validum (assembly GCF_018304825.1). NCBI lineage: Bacteria > Pseudomonadati > Acidobacteriota > Blastocatellia > Chloracidobacteriales > Chloracidobacteriaceae > Chloracidobacterium > Chloracidobacterium validum. Next base: position 937,385 of record NZ_CP072649.1, on the reverse strand, counting down.
ACTTGTCTTCAAAAGATACAGGCCGCCGGCTGCAGCGGACGCGAGGTGGATAACCTGTCGTTGAGCGTGCCATCCAACTTCATCCGGCTAGCCGTGCCGTGCCGGCGGCCGTCGTTGGCGCGCGCTGCGGCGCGCCGGCTCGAGGCCGAGTTGGTCAAGCTACCAGATGACACGCAGCGGGCGCATTACCGGTATGTGCTGCTGATGGCCTACCAGTACCTTGGAGAAAAGCGTGCAGCCGAGGCGGTCAAGTCGTCTTTGATGCAGTGGTTGGCGCGAGCTGAAACAGACCCTGTGTCATCGGCAACCTTGTATGCAGCCGCTGAAATCTATCTGGATAAACAAGCGTTAGGATTGACCAATCCACCCAAATTGCTTGCCCTCGCGCGTCGCTTCCGTGCGCAGGAAGGCACCGAGTCACTGAACCATAAACCACTGCTCATCCAGGCGCTTATCCGGACCGGAAACACCGCCGAAGCCAGCCAGCATCGCCAAGCTTATCTGAACATGCTCAAGAAACTGTTCCAGGACAGCCACTTGTGAGCAACATGGGGGCTTTGAATCACTGTGGAATGCGCGCCGCCGGTCAACGTCAGGGCCGAAGTCGGTAGGCCGCTCCGTCAGCGTTTCAGTGCGCGGCTGCCTCCCGTGCCTGCCGTTGGGCAAGCACATGGGCAGCGCAGGCGTGTCCGCTCACAACGGCGCTCTCGATGGTGGCGGGCAGGGCGGTGTCGGTCCAATCACCGGCAAGATAAAAGCCTTTGACGGCTGTCTCGTGTGCCGGGCGCAATGGCTCGGCGGTGGGTGTCGCAGAAAAGGTGGCATGCTGTTCTTTGATGACGCGGGCGTGCTTGAGTTGCGCGCTATTGACCTTTGACGTAACTCGGCGCAGGTCTTGTAAAGCTAAGTTAATCAGTGCTTTAGATGAAAGTTGGCAGGCTTCGTGGGCGGCGCTGACGATGAGCGCGAGATGATGCAGACCCGAATTCGGTGTCGTAAACGCCCGTTTGTCAAAGGCCCACTGCATGGTGGTGCCGAGTAAGCCGACAAAGGGAGCGTCAAAGAGCGGCCGGTCAAACCAGAGGTTGACCGAAACAATTGGCGAACTTGCCAGCCTCGTCGCCGTGGGCGCAAGGTCGGCGGCATACTTGGCGACGTCGTGGTACGGCGCGCTGCTGATGCAGGCGTCTGCCGCCAAGGTCTCGCCATCGGCCAATACCACGTCTTGAAATCGGCCGCCGTCAACGCGCACGGCCTTGACGGCCGTCTGTAAGCGGACCGTGCCACCGTGGGCTTCAATGAAGCGCCGAGCCGGTTCGGTGTAAAGCTCGCTCAGTCCAACCGTCGAAACAACCAAGTTCGAGTCGGCAAGCTGTCCGCCAAAGCCTTGGTATAAAACGCGCATCAACAAGACGGCAGCGGCCCGTTCCGGCGGTTCGTTGAGCGTGGCGATGACGAGCGGATCCCAGAAACGTTCTCGCATGCGTGCCGATTGTCCGCACTGCGCGAGCCACTCGGCTACGGTTAGCTTGGCCAGGCGCGTGCGGTAATCACGCTTCCAGCGCTGAAGCGCCCAGCCGATCCGCCACACGCCAAGCTTGTCACTGAGCGACAGCCCTTCCAGCCGGAGTAGCCCGACCAGCATGTGCAACGGAGCCGGAAGCGCCGGACACCGAAATGAAGCCGTCCCTTCCGGCGCGAGAAAGTCCACCCGTGGCGTGTCAAATGCCCGGATGAGGTGGCGGCTACCAATCCGCTCCAGGAACCGCAGGGTTTCATGGTAGCAGCCCATCATCAGGTGCTGGCCGTTATCCACGACATCGCCGGTGGTTTCGTCGCGCAGGGAGTAGGCGCGGCCGCCAAGGCGCGGCCGTCGTTCCAGAACGGTGACCCGCGCACCCTGTTCCGCCAGGGCCGTTCCCGCGCTCAACCCGGCAAACCCACCGCCGATGACAATGCAGTGAAAGGGATGCGGTGACATCTCGTTGGTTGACAAGTCACAGGAAAAGGCACGCCCCAGGGCGTGCCTTTTCGACCGGGGATAGACCAAACGCTACGCCGAAGGAATTTTGATGACCTGTCCGGGGTAGATCAGGTCTGGGTTTTTGATGGTGTCGCGGTTGTATTCGTGAAGTTTTTGCCAAGTCGTGCCATAGCGCGCGGCAATCTTGCTCAAGGTATCACCTGCCTCGACCGTGTAAGTCTGCTCACCACTGCCGCCGTCATCCGTAATGGCAAACACCAAATCCCCGGCACTCAACGACGGATCGATGATCTGCCAAGCGTCGAGCAACTTTTGCTTGATACCCGCTGTCGTTGAACCGGAAAGCGTCAGGACGCCATCGTCTTCAGATGCGGAAAAGTCCGCCACGCCGTGCTGGTGCGCCATATCAATTAGGGCGCGGTATTTCTCCGTTGCAGACATCGTCGTTACCTCCTACTGCTCCATAAGCTCGGTTGAGTTGACCTTCTTTGGCTTGGCCGAGCCGACGGCGGCCAAAACGGCGGCTTTCTTGCCCTTCGGCACGGTGCCTTTGACAGTGGCTTCGCCGTTCATCACCGTTACCGTCACCCCGGTGAGCTTGGCTTTCTGTAGCGCGGCATCAATTGCGCTTTGGAGCTGAATGTCTTCCGGGGACGGCTTGGGCGGCTCCGGCGCCGGCGGTGGTGGCTGCTCCTTTTGAACCGGTGGTGGCGCGGCCGGCTTTTTTTCTTCCGAACTACAGCCACTGGAAACGGCAAATCCGGCGGCGACCATCAAACCGAGCGCTGTTGTCGTCAACACTTGTAAGCAACGGGTCAACATGGGATTTGATTTTCTCCTGAAAACAGAGTGCGGTGTAACACGGCCGCACGCTAACATGCCACCTTGCCTTTGCCTAGTGTCGTTTGTGAGCTGGCATACGCTTCTTGGGCACTGCGAAGGCCAGCGGTCGGTTAGTAAGGATTGGGGACGCCTGCCACACAGCGGGCTGTGTCACGGGCGATGAGCAATTCCTCATCGGTCGGAATGACATAGGCCATCAGCCGGCTGCCATCTTGGCTGATGATGCCCTCCCGCCGATTGACCGTTTCCTGATTCCGCGCCGAATCCAACGTCAGCCCAAACCATTCCAACCCTTCGCAAATGCGCGCGCGAACTTCCGCCGCGTTTTCCCCGATGCCGCCGGTAAACACCACGGCGTCGGCCCCACCCATCGCCGCCAAGTAGGCGCCGATGTATTTCTTGGCCCGATAACAGAACATACTCACGGCAATTTTGGCGCGCCGGTCGTCATGCTCGTGGATTTCGTCGAGGAGGTCGCGCATGTCATTGGTCAGACCGGACACGCCCAGCAGCCCGGATTGCTTGTTGAGCAGGGCTTCGATTTCCCGCGCCGTAAACCCTTCCTTCATTTCGAGGAAATCCACTAGGGACGGATCGAGGTCGCCGGCGCGCGTGCCCATCATCAGCCCCTCGAGTGGTGTGAAGCCCATCGAGGTATCCACCGAAGCCCCAGCCTTGATGGCGCAGGCGGAACAGCCGTTTCCCAAGTGCAGGGCGACGATGTTGGTATCTTCACGCGATTTGTCGGTCAGTTGGCGATAGCGAAAAGCGACGTAACGAAACGATGTGCCGTGGAAACCATACCGGCGCAGCTTGTGGCGGCGATACATTTGATAAGGCAGGGCGTAGAGATAGGCCGTCTCGCTCAGGGTTTGATGAAAGGCCGTATCGAACACCGCCACTTGCGGAAAACCTGGACCGAAAACTTCCGACCCGGCCCGAATGCCCTTCAGATTCGCCGGGTTGTGGAGCGGGGCTAGGTCAATGCACGCCTCGATCCCGCGAATGACCTCATCAGTGATCAGCGTCGAGTGGGTAAAACACTCCCCCCCGTGAACGACGCGATGGCCGACCGCATGAATGTCGGCAACGCTTTGAACTTGGGCAATGCCCGATTCGCCCGAGCAAGCCCAGCGAAGGATTTGCTCGACGGCCTGCCGATGGTCGCGGACTGGGGCCGTTTGCCGGGAAACCTTGCCGTCCACCCGAAACGTGAGAACGGCCTCCCCGCCAATGCGTTCAATGATGCCAGAGGCCATCCGGCGGTCGGCATTGTGCTCGATGGCATCAACATCGGTGGCGATGATTTGAAACTTGACCGATGAACTGCCGCAGTTGAGGACGAGAATGTTCATGCCTGAATCCTTGTGGTCATCAAAGTGTTGTGTCTGTCATTCAAAAATCGCTAGCTTGGAATTGCCAGCTTGAGCGACGCGCCAGACGAATGCGCGCACGAATTGTTCACCGCACTACTGTTCAGCCTAATGAGAGGCTGCCTGCAAACCAAGTTTCCACCGCATTACATGACTTGAGACAACGTTCCGGGACGTCCTAACGTCATGCCGGTGTCAGGTTGGAAGGCCACCGCAGATGGGGCAAGGGAGAGCGCGCCACTATGCGAATCATCACACTGCTGGGTATGTTGAGTTGGCTTGGCGTGGCAAGCCCGTTCATCGCCTCTGCCGTCGGACCGCAAGCCCCGGCCAGCGCGGCCGACGCCGTCGCTGCCTACAACCAGGGCAACCAGGCGCTTTCGGCCGGAAAGTACGAAGAGGCCATTCAGTTCTACACCCAGGCTATCGAGCGGAAAGCGGATTTTCCCGAAGCGCATAACTGGCGTGGCTTTGCCTACCGTGCCCTTGGACGCCGCGAAGAAGCTCGCCAGGATTTCAACCGAGCCATTCAGCTCCGCCCAAACTACGCCAAAGCTTATGAAAACCGCGCGTTGACGCTCTATGAGATAGGGGAGTACGCGGCGGCCATCAAGGACTACGATGAAGTACTCAAGCTGGACCCCAAGACGACGACACTGTTCGGCTACCGTGGTTTGTGCTACTTCGCGCTGGATCAGTATGACAACGCCATCCGTGACTTCGATGCCGCCATCAAAGCCAGCCCCCGCGAAGCCCTGTGGCTGGTCTGTCGCGGCAATGCCTACAAAGCCAAAAAAGACACCCAGCGCGCGCTCTCTGATTTTGAACAGGCGTTACTGCTGGAACCAAACAATGTCCGCGCCCGGACGGCGCGGGGCATTTTGCTCTATGGGCAAGGGCAGTATGAGCGCGCCATTGCCGATTTTGACGTTGTGTTGCGCGTCGAAGCCAGCAACCAGGACATTCTAGCCTATCGCGGTCAAGCCCATCTCGAACTCAAACGTTTCGACCGGGCAATAAAAGACTTTGACGAGCTGGTGCGACTTGACCCAAGCGGTGCGCGGGGTTACGTCGGACGTGGCTTTGGGCGTTATCAGGTCAAAGACTATGCCTTGGCCAAAGCTGACTTCGACCGCGCCATCGAACTCGACCCCAACACCGGGAAAGTCTTTTGTTACCGCGCCATGACACATCGGGAGCTGTCGCAACCGGCGGCGGCCGATGCCGATTTCAAACAGTGTTTTGCGCTCGACGTTGGGCAAAAGGCCGTGTACGGCAAAGCGGCCGAAGACGTGGCTTCTCAAATCAGCCCGCCGCCCGCTCCACCCAGCGAGGCCCCGGCCGGTAATCCACCGACCACCGGCCGTCAGGAACCGTCGGAGGACGTTGCCAGGCGAGGCGGGCGACCGCGTCGCGTGCCGGTTGACGCTCCTCCCGATGAGGATACCGACCCAGTGCCGAGTAACCCGCGGCGTCCCAACCCGAGTCCACCCCGCCGCCCCATTCCGGATGATCCGGTACCCGATGATGCCGATTCGGTTCCGGTGGGTGGTCCATCTGCCGGACGCGCGCCATCCAATGTCGTATCGAGTATCGGCAATCCACAAGCCCTGACCTTTTTGCGGGCCATTCGCGATGGCGATGACCTGCGCGTGCGGCAGATGCTCCAACGCGGGATGTCACCCAATGTTGTCGCTGCAAACGGCATGACGGCGCTGATGGTGGCGGCCGACAGTGGCTACGGGCGGATCGTGCAAGCTCTATTACAGGCGCAAGCTGACACGAACGCCACCGACAGCCAGGGACGAACGGCGCTGATGTATGCCGCGCGAACCGGCAACATCGAGTGTGTCACGGCGCTGATTAGCCGTGCCGGTGGCGGTATTGACGCACAGGATGAGGAAGGGATGACCGCGCTCATGCACGCTGCTGACCGCGGCAATCGGGCGGCCACGCGGGCGCTTTTGGCGCGCCGGCCCAATGTGAACCTACGCAATCGGGCCGGAATGTCGGCCTACACGTTGGCCGTACGGAGTGGCGACATCGAGATTATCAACGCCATCCGCGCTGCCGGCGGCCGCTAGCGCCAAGTCGCCTGAGCCTCCCCGGCTGATGCGGCGATTTCGCGCGTGCCTCCCTCGACGGCTACCGTCGTCCACCGCGTCTCGACCGTGGTGATCGGCGACGACCGGGTGCTCGCCAAAAAAAGCAACGCTGACCGTCAACGACGGTCAGCGTCATCGGTGTGGGATTGGCGCCGGGCCGGTTGCGTCTCAGAAGGCTTCATCGAAGGCGACTTCGCCCGTAACGCCGACTTGATAGGCCGCCACCCGCCGCTCGAAGAAGTTGGTCAACTCCTGAACGTCTTGAAGTTCCATAAACGGAAACGGGTTTTTCACGTAATAACGCTGTTCAAAGCCCAGCCGGAGCAGGCGCTGGTCAGCGATGAACTCCAGGTACTGGCGCATGTCGGCCAGTGACAGTCCCGCCACGCCGCCCGACAGGAGGTCTTCGGCAAACTGCATTTCGCAATCCACGGCTTCCTCGAGCATGTGGGTGACGGCCGTTTCGAGTTCGTCATCAAACAGCTCCGGCTCTTCTTTCCGAACTTGGTCCACGACGGCGAAGGCAAAGTTCATGTGCAGGCTTTCGTCCCGGAAGACCCAGTTCGTTCCCGATGCCAGGCCGTGCAGAAGTCCCTTCGAGCGCAGAAAATAGACGTAGGCAAAGGCCGCGAAGAAAAACAACCCCTCGATGCAGCTCGCAAAGCAGATGAGGTTGAGCAGGAACTTCCGCCGGTCATCGCGGGTGTGGAGTTCGTCCAGCAGGAAGATGGAGTCAATCCACTGCTGACAAAACCGCGCCTTGCGCGCAATGGACGGGATGTTGTGGACGGCCGCGAAGGCTTTCTCCCGCTCAACGATGTCGGGGATGTATGTGTCCAGGAGCGTCAGGTAAAACTGCACGTGGAGGGCTTCTTCAAACAGTTGCCGCGACAGATACATCCGCGCCTCCGGCGCGTTGATGTGCTTGTAGAGGTTGAGCACTAGGTTATTGCCAACGATCGAGTCGCCGGTGGCAAAAAAAGCCACGAGGCGATTGATCAAATGGCGTTCAGCTTCTGTCAGCCGACTGTGAAGGTCGGCAACGTCAGTCGAGAAGTCCACTTCTTCGACCGTCCAGGTGTTCTTAACGGCGTTGCGATACATTTCATAAAAAAGCGGGTACTTCATCGGTCGCAACGTCAAATCAAAGCCAGGATCAAGCAACATACGACGTTCTCCAGGTTTCAGGCGCCGTGCCTGAAACGCCAAGTCTAACATTCCATTACTGGCAAGCTTCGCAACTTTCCGGGTTGGCCAATGAACAGGCCAGAGCCTCGGCATCCGTTGGCGTAGGGGTAGAGAGGGGAGCTTCTGAGCCAGCCGCTGCGCTGACCGTGGCCTTGGCGATGCCTGTGGCCGGCCGCGAGCGCAGATAGTAGGTCGTTTTGAGACCTTGTTTCCAAGCGTACATGTACATCGAGGACAACTTGCCGATGCTGGGCGATTCCATAAACAGGTTCAGTGACTGCGACTGGTCAATGTAGGCCCCGCGTGCGGCGGCCATATCAATGAGCGCCCGCATCGGGAGTTCCCAGGCGGTGCGGTAGAGGTTCCGAATGTCGGCCGGGATTTCCTCGATGCCCTGAATCGAGCCGTCAGCCAGCTTGATTTTCGCGCGAATGGCTTCATTCCACAGACCCAGCCGCTTCAAATCCGCCACCAAGTAGCGATTGATCTGGAGGAAGTCGCCCGACAGGGTTTCGCGTTTGAACAGATTGGAGACTTGCGGCTCGATGGCTTCGTAGCAGCCGCAAATCGAGGCAATCGTGGCGGTTGGCGCGATGGCAATCAACAGGCTATTGCGGAGGCCCGTGGCCCGGATACGTTCGCGCAGGGCATCCCAGCGTTCCGGGTTGGGCGGCGTGATGCCCCACAGGTCGAACTGGAGGATGCCCTGGGCGGCGCGGGTTTCAGGAAATGCCGGATGGGGGCCGTGGGTTTCGGCCAGGTCACAGGAGGTCGCCAGGGCGTGGTAATAGATGTCTTCCTGGATGCGGGTCGAAAGTTCGAGCGCTTCGGGGGCGTCGAAGGGCAGACGCAACTGAAAAAACACATCCTGCAAGCCCATCAGCCCAAGCCCAATGGGGCGCCAGCGTTGGTTGGATTCGGCCGCCGATGGAATCGGATAAAAGTTGATGTCAATAACGCGGTCGAGCTGCCGCACCGCCGTGCGCACATTGCGCGCCAATTTCTCGAAGTCAAACGCTCCGTCGTCCACATAGCGCGCCAGGTTGAGCGAACCCAGATTGCAGACGGCGGTTTCGGCGGCTGAGGTGACTTCGATGATTTCGGTGCAGAGGTTCGAGAGGTGAACTGCCCGTCCTGGCTGGGCAGTTTGGTTGCACTTCCGGTTACTGGCATCCTTGAAGGTCATCCAGCCATTGCCGGTCTGCGCCAGCGTGCGCATCATCCGCTGGTAGAGGTCACGCGCCCGCACTTGGCGGGTATAGAGCTTGGCTTCCTCGGCGGCGACGTAGGCTTGTTCAAACTCCGCGCCATACAGGTCAGGGAAGTGTGGGACGACCTTTGGATCAAACAGCGACCACGGCTCATCTTCTTCGACCCGCCGCATGAAGAGGTCAGGAATCCAGTTGGCCAGGTTGAGGTTATACGTCCGCCGCGCTTCATCGCCGGTGTTGTCGCGGAGTTCAAGAAAATCCTCGATGTCGGCGTGCCAGGGTTCGAGATAGACACAACAGGCTCCCTTGCGCTTGCCCCCCTGGTTGACTGCCGCGACGGATGAATCAAGGGTTTTCAGCCACGGGACGATGCCGTTGGAGTGACCGTTGGTGCCCTTGATGAGCGAGCCTTTCGAGCGAACCCGGTGATAGGCCAACCCAATGCCGCCCGCGAATTTCGACAGCAGCGCCACATCGGTGTATTTCTGGTAAATCGCCGCCAGATCGTCGGCGGGCGAGTCGAGCAGAAAGCAGGACGACAACTGTTCGTGCTTCGTCCCGGCGTTGAAGAGCGTCGGCGTGCTCGCCATGTACTCCAGTGACGAAAGCAAGCGGTAGAGATCAATCGCTTCGCCCACCGTCCGCGCCAGCCCGCAGGCCACGCGCAGGAAAAAATACTGGGGCGTCTCGATGACCGTCCGCGCGGTTGGGTGCTTGAGCAGGTAGCGATCATAGACCGTTCGCAACCCGAAGTACTCAAACGCCTGGTCGCGCTCATCAGCAATGGCTTCGTTGAGCTTTCGACTGTGTTCGGTGACAAAGGCCTGAACCCGGTCGGCGATGAGTCCCAGTTCGTAGCCGGCGGCAATTGATTGTGAAAACGAATGAATGTTTTGGTTGCGGACTTCCTTGTGGATGTACGTTGCCAGCAAGCGCGCGGCAAGACGGGCGTATTCCGGCTCCTCGACGATGAGCGCCGCGGCGGTGTTGATGGAAAGCCGGTCCAGCTCGGCCGTCGTAGCGCCATCGTAAAGTCCGCCGATGGTTTTCGTGGCAATCCGAATGGCATCCACGTTGGTCAGTCCGGCACAGCAGCGGCCGACGGCGCGCACGATCTTCTGGACATCAACGGGTTCGAGGCTGCCGTTGCGCTTTCTGACGCGCATGGTGGACGGGGCGATCTCGGTTTGGCGGGCGGCGGCGGATTCACTCATAGCGGTCGTGCTCGATAGGGACGGATGTCGTTTTTCCTGGTCGGTTATCTGGTTTCAGAGACAAAAATCCTAGCGTTACGGGACGACACGGGGGGTATCGCCGAATCAGGTTCGTCGTCTTGTTCCCTTATGAATGCCTTATCAGATTTGTGAGGAGATGCTCTGACCGAGGACGAATGTCCCCAAATCCAGACTCATTTTGTTTTTTCAAACGCGGCCGATTGTGGCCGGCTTCATGAGCTTTGTCAAGCTTTCAGCACAAGATATGGTGGCGAAACTACCTAAAGGCTACCATCCGTCGTAAGGCATCCCTTTTCTTTGCAATCAGTAAAGGCGGGTCGTCGCGGCTTGGGCGCGCAGCTGGTCGTGCAGGGCGACGACTTGCCGGCGGGTCGGCTCGAAGCCCTCCGACGTGTCTATCTCGACATCGGCATAGCGGCGTTTTTCTTCCGATGGCATCTGCGCCGCAATCCGCTGGGTGGCTTCTGCGTGGGAAAGACCGTTGCGCGCCATCAGCCGCGCAAGCTGAATCTCCGGGCGACACCAGACGACGACGACGACATCGAACCGGCGGTAGCCGCCGGATTCGATGAGAAGTGCTGCATCCACCACGGCAATACCCTGTGGGTCCTGGGCTTCGACTTCCCGCAAGCGGCGATCCTGTTCGGCATGAACGTGCGGGTGCACAATGGCGTTGAGTTTGGCTCGCGCCTCGGCGTCGGCGAAAACAAGGCGGCCAAGCCTGGCGCGGTCAAGCGTGCCGGTTGGCGTGAGCACGTCCGGGCCAAAGGCCGCGACGATTTCCGCCAAGGCGGGCTGGCCGGGTTCGACGACGGCGCGCGCAATGTGGTCGGCATCAAAGACATGGCAGCCAAGCTCGGCCAAGACCGAGGACACAAACGACTTGCCGACGGCGATGCCGCCCGTCAACCCAACGCGCAGCATGTGATGTTGCCTCGTGCTCTACAAAAAAGCTTCGCTAGTTGATGCCCATCAGCATGTCGGCTGCCTGCTGATACGCCGTGAACACACTCTCGGCTGCGGCATTGCCCCCGCAAATCAGCGCCACCGGACACTCGTACTTACCCAACGGCACACCGCCATCGAGCAACGCCGCGACCACGGCTGCCCCGGCCGGCTCGACAATCTGGTTGCACTCGGCCCATAGCCATCGCATGGCTTGTACCATTTGGCGGTCATCAATCAGGTGGACGGTATCCACGTACTGGCGCGTTACGCCAAAGGTCAGATCGCTGACGCTTTTGGGTGCCAGCGTGTCGGCAATCGTCCGCACTTGCTGGACACCCGTTCGGCAGCCGGCGGCCAGGCTTTTGTTCATCGAGGGGGCTCCGACCGGCTCGACCCCGATGATAGTCACGTCGGGTTTCTTCTGACGGATGGCGGCCGAAACCCCGGCAATCAACCCACCACCCCCAACGGCGACCAGTAAGCAATCCATCTCCGGCAGGTCTTCGAGCATTTCAAGCCCGACCGTGCCTTGCCCTTCAACGACTGAAATGCCATCAAAGGCTGGAACGTAAGCCAGCCCATCCGCCGCCGCGTGTTCCAACGCCCTGGCGTTGGCGTCGTCCCAGGCCTCGCCGTGCTTGATAACTTTAGCGCCATAACGGGCGATCCGCATGACGCGGTCTTCGCTGGCGCGTTCGGGCAAATAGACGATTGCCGGCACATCCAGCCGGTTGGCGGCGTAGGCCAGCGCCAAACCGTGATTGCCACCGGACGCGGTAATCACGCCGCGCTGCCGTTGCGCCGGATCAAGTTGCAATAGGGTGTTGAAGACGCCGCGCGCTTTGAACGATCCGCTCACTTGCATGTTTTCAAGCTTGAAGTGAATGCGCGGCGGAACATCCCGGTGAACAAGCGGCGGCGGCAGCATTGGTGTGTGGCGAATGTAGGGCGCAATGCGCTCACGCGCCGCGACAAAGGCTTCAGGGGGAATCACATAAGACATGGCTGTCAGAACAGAGAGAGGGAAAGTAGGCAAAGCTTGGTGCGTCTCACTAGTGTCAAGCATTTGATGCTGGCTGTCCATTGAAAAAGCAAGCGCGGCGTGTCGCGCTTTGCCTGTTTCCTTGCTCATCCCTTGCGGCCGGTCATCGGTCTCCGGCACACTGACTAACGCTGGCGTTCGCGCCCAAGTCGTTGCTCGTTGGGAGAACTCCGCCCGATGTCCGCACCCGTTACCCTTGCCCCACCCCACCGATTGACCGTCGAGGCATTCCTTGACTACGGTGAGCCAGACCGCCGCTACGAGCTGGTCCGAGGGATTCCGGTCGAGATGCCCCCGCCCGCCGAACGTCATCAAGTCATCATTGCTGCCTTGTTCCACCTGTTTTGTCGCGCCATTGCCGAGCGCGGGCTGCCCTACGAAGTTCTCCAGCTTGGGTTGCAGACCGAAGTGGATACGGTGCGGATACCGGACGGGCTGGTGTATCGGAAGGCAGACGGACGGGGTGGGAGCGATGAGCGGCGGAGTGGGGTGGTGTGGCTGGAGGAAGAGACGGTGGTGGTGGCGGTGGAAGTGGTGAGCGCGAATCGGCGGGACGACTACGTGGTGAAGTTGGAGGAGTATGCGCGGCGTGGGATTGGGGAGTATGTGATTGTGGACGTGAAGCAGGGGCAGGTTGTGGTGCATCGGCATCCGGTGGTGGCGGATGGGGTGTATGGGGAGGTCAGGGTCTATCGGCGTGGGGAGGCGTTTGTGTTGGAGGGGTTGGGTGGGGCGGCGTTTGAGGTTGGGCCGCTTCTGGATGGGAAGACGGCGGGCGAGTTGGCGCGGGAGGACGTGGAGCGGTTGCGGGCGGAGGCGGCGGCGCGGCGCGACGCCGAAGTCCGCGCCGAAGTTGAGCGCCAGGCGAAACTCGATGCTGAAGCCCGCGCCGAAGCTGAGCGCCAGGCGAAACTCGATGCTGAAGCCCGTGCCGAAGCTGAACACCAGGCGAAACTCGATGCCGAAGTCCGCGCTGAAGCCGAACGCCAAGCTAAAGAAGCCGAGCGTCAGGCGCGGCTTGAAGCTGAGGCTCGTGCCGAAGCCGAACGCCAAGCCCGCGCCCAACTCGAAGCCGAACTCGCCCGGCTGCGCGCCCAAGTCCAGGCATCGCCAGACAATCCACCCAAGCTTTGAGGTCTTATCCGGGAGGTAAGGTCTGAACAGTCGTTGCGCGGTCGCCGCTTCGCCTTTGGGCGCACATCATCCACACGGTTTTGGTTTCAGTGGTCAGCCTGTGTCTTGACCTAGTCGCGTAAGTCACAAGCCGGAGTGCTGCTGCTCGCCTTGGGACTTTTCAGACGCACTGTGAGTAGGTTCTTTATGCCGATGTTTCAAGATGGGCAACCACCGCCGCGCCGCAGCCAACGTCTGTGTTACCGCCTCACGCTGGAGTATGACGGCTCGCGCTACGCCGGTTGGCAGGAACAACGCGAGGCGCGCACCATTGCCGGCGAACTTCGCCGGGCCTTGTGCGAGGCACTGGCAGACCCGGAGCTTGACTTGGGCGGGGCCGGCCGAACCGACGCCGGTGTTCATGCCCTGGGGCAGGTCGCTCACCTCCGCACAACGAAAACCCTCGACGGAGAAACGCTTCGGCAGCGGGTCAATGACCTGCTGCCAAGCGACATTTGCGTTCTCGATATTGAGCCGGCCGCGCCTACCTTCCATGCCCGTCACGACGCGCTGGCGCGCTACTACCTGTACCAGATCGCCCTGCGGCGGATGGCTTTTGCCAAAAAGTATGTCTGGTGGGTGCGCGACCCGCTCGACGTGGGGCGCATGCGCGCGGCGGCGGAAGTCTTGCGTGGTTTTCATGACTTCACGGCTTTTTCGCAAAAAGGACCAACCGACCATAGCTTGACCCGCGATGAGCTTGCCCGCACCGAGTCAAGGCTGGTGGACGTCCACGAACTGACCATTTCATTACGTCCCGGCCTGGTGGTGGTCAGAGTCGGCGCCTCGCATTTTTTGTGGCGGATGGTGCGGCGGATGGTTGGTGCGCTGGTTGCGGTCGGGACTGGAAAGCTCACGGTGGATGACATCCAGCGCCTGTTGAATAGTCGACAACCGAGTGAACAAATCTCACGGTTGACCGCGCCGGCGTCGGGCCTGTTTCTCGAGCGCGTTGAGTATCCCCGCGAACCGGTTCAACGGGAGCCGGTGGATATTGGGACGCGACTTGGTCTGCCGGCCGAACGCGATGCCCAGAGGCGCGCACGCAAACCTGAACCAAACCGGCTGCCTCGTCTGCCGCGCAAAGGTCATCCCTGAAGTGGCTGATGGTTGGTCTGGGAGGGCTGGTGGTTCGCTGATTCCAACACCAGCGCATCTAACTGAGCGTAGTCCAGTCTCATGGTTGTTTTCCTGAAGTAGGTCGTGGGAAACTAATGCGCTCTATCGAATGAAGCTTTGGAACCCTATGAAGTCCGCCTCTTGTCCACAAAAACCGTACCTTGGCATCGGTTGGGCGACCTTTGTGGCCGGTGGTCTGGGGTTCATTCTCAATACGTTTCCCGTGCACCTAGGGAATGACCTACACCTGATCTTCGGCGTGATGCTCCCGCTGATGGCGGCGATGGCCTTTGGCCCGCTGTGGGGGTTGTGCGCCGCCGTGCTGGCGGCGCTGGCAACCAAACTACTCTGGCAACATGGCTTGGCGATTCCTTTCCTGGCGGCCGAGGCATTTGTGGTTGGGTGGTGCGTTCGGCGGTGGCGCTGGAACGCCGTGTTTGCCGACGCTGCCTTTTGGGTTGTGGCGTCGCCGGCGCTTTACATCGTCCACGTTCATTCAGCGTTTTACCCAGATGGTCTGGGGGCCGGGGTGGCGCTCAAGTACATCGTCAATGGACTGTTGTGCGCGACCTTGGCCGATGCAAGCCTGGGAATTCCGGCCGTGAGTCGCCTGCTGGCGCGGTACGGCGCTACCTTTCCGGATGACACGCTGGCCGGCCGGTTGACGCGCCTCCTGACACTGGTCGCCGTTGTACCAGTTTGCTTTTTGGCCATCTGGTATGCCCGCGCGGAATATGACCGGCAACTCAGTGAAGTGAAAGCAGAGTTGGTGGCTCATGGGCAATCGGTGGTCAGCGTCACCGGCAGCCAGGCTCTGGAAGTGCGGCGGTCCATCCTGGACTTAGCCGATCGCCTAAGCGAGATACCCCGCGAGCGTTCCGCGCTGTCGCGTGAAGTGGTTCGCTTTCAAACGCATCATCCGGTATTTGAGACGATCATCGTCACCGATGCTGCCGGAGACATCATCGTCAGTCATCCCATGATCCCAGACGCCGGGCTGAGTATTGCCGGCCGGACGTATGTCCAGTCCGTCTTGTCCACCCGCGAGCCTTTCATTTCGGAAGGTTTTCAGGGAAATGGCCACGGTTCGGCCCGGTATGTGGCTTTCAGCGCGCCGCTGTTATCGCCGGATGGAGCGGCACAGGGCGTCGTTGCAGGTTGGGTGGCAGTGACGACCTTGGAAAGCGCCATTGCGGCCGGTGTGGCGCATGGCGATGAAACACCATACGTCGTGGTGGATCGCGCCGGACAAATTCTCGTGACCACCCAGCCAGACCTTTTCCCACCGCAGGCCAGGACTTCACTTGCGGCCGTGCCGACGAAGGAGCGAGTAATTCAGTTTGATTTGCTTACCCCACCTTCCAAGCCCACCGACTCTGAACAAGTGAGCCACTTCTGGATGTGGCAGTCGGTTGAGCCGATCACCCAGTGGCGTTGTTACACGCTCGTTCCTTTTTCGGTTATCCGGGGGCGAGCAGCCCTGGTTTTCATACCGGTGTTGCTGGCGATTCCATTTGTGCTGTTGGCGGCAACTTGGGCGTCGCGGTTGACGACCCGTCTCGTGATGTATCCGCTCAGCCAAGTGACGGAGGCCGCGCGCGCACTAGCCGCGTCCCCGGATCGGTTGGCGGCCGGGCAGGTTGACGTTGTGTTGGATACGCAACAACTGCCTGTTGAAATTGTCCATCTGACGGAAGCGTTCCACGCCATGGCGCTGAAAATCAGCGAGACGGTGGCGCAACTGCGCTCCACGAACATTGAACTGGAGATCGCTCGCCAACGCCTGGAAGACGCGCGTGACAACCTGGAGAAAGAACTGGCGAGGCGAACTGCCGAGATTGAGCGCCGTGAGAAAGGACGTCTTCAGTCGCAAAAGCTGGAATCGTTGGGACAGCTTGCCGGGGGCATCGCGCACAATTTCAACAATCTTTTGACTGTGGTGCTGAGCTACAGCTCACTTGAACTAGGCCGGCGGCAGCCCGATGACCCAATCTGCAAATCACTCAATGCTATCCGGCGCGCGGCGGAACGTGGGCGCGACTTGGTCAAGCAGTTGATGTCGTACAGCCGCGCCAGCGACGCCATGGCAGCCATTGAAGTTTCCCTACAAGAAACCGCGCGCAGCGTGCAGGGCATTGCTGACCGGCTTTTAGGTGAGGAATTTGAACTGAGTGTGGACTTGCCGAACAAGGAGATGACGGTCAAGGCCGTGCCCCAGGAACTGGAGCAAGTGTTTCTCAACTTGCTGCTCAACGCCCGCGATGCGATGCCGCAGGGTGGGCGAATCGCCATCGAAGCCGCGCTGGTCACGGATGCATCCCTCGAAACCGGCGGCCTGTGGCTGCCACCCACTGCCGATCTAAGGCAAATCCTGACGAGCCAAGCCGTCGCTCGCGTTTCCGTGCGCGATACCGGAACCGGCATGACGCCGGAGGTCATGAGTCGGCTGTGCGAACCTTTTTTCACGACAAAGCCGGAAGGCAAGGGGACTGGGCTAGGACTTTCAACGGTTTTTGGCACGGTGACCTCCCTTGGCGGCAGCTTGCGGGTCGAAAGCGAAGTAGGGAAAGGAGCGGCCTTCCACGTGTACCTGCCGGTTGTGGATTCGTCTGTGTCACCGCGGGTTTCTGGGGCCTCACGCCTGCACTTTATCCGGCCCTCTGAGCAGTCGCCGAGCGTGCTGGTGGTAGAGGATGAGCTTGACGTCCGCCAGACGGTGATGGATGCGCTAACGGCGGCGGGATTTAGGGTGATCGGCGCACAGGACGGCGCTGAAGCCTGGGACGTCATTCAACAGCGAGGCGGACGATTCGACTTGGTGATCAGCGACGTGCGGATGCCCAACGTCAACGGGATCAAGCTCGCCTCATCCATCCGCGAACACTACCCTGCCATGCCGGTGCTGTTCATCTCCGGCTACGCCGACCAACGAGACACCGGACAGCACTTCGCCTTCGAGGACAACCTCCTTTACAAGCCATTTACGACGTCCGAAATCGTTGAGAAAGCAAGGTCCATGCTGGATAAGGCCCGTTCGCGGACGACCTAGCCATCAGTGTGGTTCGGGGTGCTGGAGCGTCTTTTCCACCTCCACGGCGGCGATTGGTGCCGGTTGTGGCTGGCGTTTGCGCCGGTAGTCGCCGCGACTGAAGTACTTCTCCAGCCAGACATAACAGCAAATGAAGAAATAGCGGCTGCCCATCTCCTTGATTTTGAGCTTGGCCAAGCCCGCACGGCGATTGCGCCACGTGATGGGGATGACCGTCCAGGCGTAGCCCCGGACGATGGCCTTGAGCGGCAGTTCGACGGTCAAGTTGAAATGCGGCGACAAAAAGGGACGGCAGCCTTCGATGACTTCGCGTCGGTAGGCCTTGAAAGCATTGGTGGTATCGTTGAGTCGAATGCCGAAAAGCAGGCGCAGAAACGTATTGGCCAGGCGATTGATCACCCACTTGATCGGCGGATAGTCAATTGTGCCACCCCCTTTGATGAAGCGGCTGCCAAAAATGCATTCGTAGCCCTGGTTGAGTTCGCGCCAGTACCGCACGACATCACGGCAATCATCCGACTCATCTGCCATCATGATCACCACGGCGTCGCCGGAGACCTGTTCAAAACCAAAGGTAATGGCGCGCCCAAAGCCGTGTTCGCCTGGGTTCTGAACCGGGCGCAGGGTCGGGATGTCGGTGCGGGCTGCTTGAAGGATGTCCCAGGTTGCATCCGTGCTGCCGTCATCCACGACGATGATCTCGTGCGGAATGTTGTTGAGCCGCAGTTCGACGTAGAGGTGTTCGACCGTCGAGCGAATGCACCCCGCCTCGTCCCGCGCCGGTATGACGACGGATAGCAACTTGAGTGGTGGAAGCGTGGGATCAGGCGCGTGCATAGGCAGGTCCTAGTCTTCAGAGAGGCCTAGCCATTCGGGATGCTGTAGAGCATGCTCGGCAATCTCGGAAAAAATGGCTTCACGGGTGTACGTCGGGTGCCAATCATAGCCAATTTGGGCGCGGGTTGCATCCAGCACGAGCCAGCCGAGGTCAAACGGACGTGGCGTGAGGTCGGCCAGCACCGGGTGCGCGCCAAAGCGGTCGGCGCACCAGGCGCTGAGTTCCGCCAGGGAAAAAGCGCTTGCCGCTCCACCGCCAACATTGACGACGCGGGGAACTGTGGCGCTCTGTCCGGCGCGCATTTGCTTGATGAGCAGTGGCGCCAGATCGGCCGGATGCAAGCAGTCCCGCACTTGGCGGCCGCTGCCGTCAAAGCCGATGTAACGCAGCGGACGCCGGGCCGCATAGGAGCGAATCCAAAAGGACACAATCCCTTGGTCGGCTTTGCCAAACTGCTCCGCGCCGGCCATCACGCCGCAGCGATTGACAAAGACCGGAAACCCAAACGCCGCGCCGTATTCCAGCGCCATCACTTCGGAAGCCAGCTTGGCGCTTCCATACAGTGACAGCGGCGGACTGGTTGAGAAATCTTCGGTGATGCCTTCGGGGGTCAGCCCGGTGACGCTGGCCGTGGGGTCAGGAATGAAGCGCGTGGGGCCGCCCACGAGTGGGAGGGCGCACAGGGCCGCAATGGAGTAAACCCGACTCGTGCCGAGCAAAATAAAACCGGCGTTCCACCGGCGGGCGAGTTCCAGCAGGTTGAGCGTTCCGACGAGGTTGTGTTCAACGAGTTGCCGCGCGCCGGTCTTGCCGTCCACGCCCGCCAGAACGCTTGGATTGGCGGCGGCGTCAAGAATCCAGTCGCAGGACGGTAGTCCTTCCAGATCGCTTGGCAGGCGGATGTCTCCGTGAACAACGCGCAGTCCGGTCTCGCGCAGCCGGCGCCGGTTCACTTCGCTGCCCGGACGAACCAAGTTGTCCAGCCCGATGATAACTGCCCCGGGGATGGCCTCGCGCAACTTGGCCGCAAGGACGCTCCCGACAAAACCACAAACGCCGGTCAGCAAGATGCGCATGGGTTAGATTCCTATTTGAAAGTCAGCACGGTTGCTAATAAGGTTGCGGCCCTAGTCATACAACCGAACGAAAGGAAAGCTACACGTGCCTACGCCAGTTTGCCTAGTCACCGGGTCGTCTGGGCTGATCGGTTCCGAGGTCGTGGTCTATTTCCACGCGCGCGGCTTTGCGGTGCACGGCATAGACAACAACCAACGCGCCGTGTTTTTTGGACCCGGCGGCGATACGCGGTGGAATCAGCAGCGCCTTGTCACGTCGCTGAGAAACTTTCACCACCACGAACTTGACATCCGCGACCGGGTTGGCGTGCTGGACTTGGTCAAGACACTGCGGCCGAGCGTCATCATCCACACTGCCGCCCAACCCTCGCACGACCTAGCGGCGCGAATGCCTTTCGACGACTTCGACGTGAACGCCGTCGGGACGCTCAACCTGCTGGAAGCCGCGCGGCAGTCCTGCCCGGAAGCGCCATTCATTCACATGTCCACGAACAAGGTCTATGGCGACGGACCCAATCATATCCCCCTGGTCGAGCTTGAAACGCGGTGGGACTATGCCGATCCGGCTTACGCGCAAGGCATCCCGGAAACCTTCTCGATTGACCACACCTTACATTCACTCTTTGGCGCGTCGAAGGTGGCGGCCGACGTGATGGTCCAGGAATATGGGCGGTACTTTGGGATGCCGACCGTGTGTTTGCGCGGCGGCTGCCTAACCGGCCCAAACCATGCCGGCGTCGAGCTGCATGGTTTTTTGAGTTATTTGGTCAAGTGCAACCTGGAAGGGCGGGAGTACAAAATCTATGGCTACAAGGGCAAGCAGGTGCGGGACAACATTCACGCCGAGGACGTGGCGGCTTTTATGTATGCTTTCTACGAACGGCCGCAGTCCGGCGCGGTGTACAACCTGGGCGGCGGAAAAGACAACGCTTGTTCAATCCTGGAAGCCTTTCAGATGGTCGAGGCGATTACCGGCAAATCACAGCGCTACAGCTACGTTGACCAAGCGCGGATAGGGGATCACATTTGTTACTACAGCGATCTCCGAAAGATGAAAACTGATTATCCACACTGGGGCATTACCCAAACCCTTCAGCTCATTTTGCTGGACATCGTGCGCGCTTGGGAAGAACGGCTTCAAAAAACGTAGATTTCTATGGAATGCCACCGCACCTACCAAGCAAAGCCTAGATTAGAGTTGGCCGTTTTAGGGTTATTTACCGTTCTGTACGGGCTGCGCGTGACTTACGAGGCTGCCGTAACTCCGATCTGGCTTGATGAGTGGTACACAATATGCGTGGCGACCATGCCGACATTCCGAGAGATGATTGGCATGATATGGGATGGTCCTGACACCCAACCGCCACTTTTCTACCTGATTACCCGCGGCATCATTGATATTCTTGGTGAGAGTAATCTGACGTTGCGCCTACCATCTACAGTTGGATTTTGGGTGTTTTGTATTTCACTGTATTTATTCGTCCGGGTTTCCAAAGGAAGTATCATAGCTGCCTCTGTTGCTCTGGTTTTCCCATGCGTGATTCATTCCTCATATTATGCCAGGGAAGCACGTCCTTACGCCTTGGTGCTTGGATGTTTGGGAATCGCGCTGGTATGTTGGCAATTGAGGGAACAGAAATTATACAGCATTTATTGTAAAGTTGGACTTGCCATAAGTCTCTCACTTGCAGTCTCTCTTCACTATTTTGCTATTTTTTCTGTTTTTGCTTTTTTTGCAACTGACTTCATATCAGCGCAGAATGAATTTTATAAATCAAGGGATGTATATTGCATCATAAAGGACTTCTCAAGAAAATCATTGATTTACTTGTGTCCATTAATCTTTCTTTTATTGCATTTACCGCTACTGCAACACAAGTCTAAAATGCCTTTTTGGAAGACAGGCATTTCCATTGAAGAACTACTGCTGACATATTCAGAGCCATTTGTGCACGTTCGTTTTTTATTGCTCTTAGTCTTCATACTCTCAATTCGACTCCTTCATAAGGAAAAACCAATTGAGTTTTTCGGTGATTCCAGAATCAGCACAATATCCGTATTATTTATATTGCTGCCTCTTGTATTTTTTTCGTTCACAGTTTTCTTGAACAAAACATTCTTCCTTAGTAGATATGTCCTGGCCTACGTAATAGGATGTGCTATCATTCTTGCAAGCTTGATATGGAGACTGGATATAGTTAATAGATTTGCTTTCGGAACGTTGATGCTTTCTTTCATAGTTCTAATAAATCCTCGCATTTCTTTTTTTTCTCGGCGTGCTTCAGAAATTGGTATAGATAGAGACATTAGAGAATCAAAAATTCTCTCAGAAGTTAAGAGCAATGAGATGGTTTTTATGACCGATCAATCCTACCTTCCAATGTACTATTATGACAGTAATTTACAGGTCAAGTATTTATACTTACTCAGTGCTTACACACATTCTTTTCCAGACCAGAGGCTTGAGGCGCTCAAAAAGATAATTCCGGTCGTTCAAAGGAATCCAAGGTGCCCCCGATTTTTTTATGTCGAGGACCTTTTGAAATTAGATACACCTCACTACGTCCTTCTTACAAAGTGGGCGTTGAAAACTTCAAAAGCTGAGTTTCCAAGCCTCAACCTTGACTATATTCCTATTCGCAGTAGTGAAAAATTTGTTTTGTATAAGAAAAAAGTGTAAAGCGTCGGATTGTGTGATCAACTTTTTGTCGCAGTGATTAGAAACTGTTTTCCGAAAAGCATCCACAGCATTGGCAATTGCAGATACAGTTTTACCAGGAAAATAGGTGGTCTCAGACCATGTGCCATTGTATAGGGTAAAAATTTTGGATGTGTGGAAGTGACTCTAAAGCCGGCCAGCTCCAATCCTTCAATAACTGAGAGGTGCGATAATGGCAGATGGTGATCAAAAAAGTCCCAATACGCTTTTCCAATATACTTTATATTTGGACCCATACAGATTATCTTGCCATTTGTTTTGAGGCAGCGAAAAGCCTGTTTGAGTGTCAGTAGTAATTCGTGCTTACTGATTAGGTGTTCAAAGAAATTTGAAGTAAATATGACATCTACAGATTCGTTTTCTAACGGCCAATCCGTAGCTGAATCGGAATTTATAAAGCATATTTCCCGGCTGAGATGGATTTTTCCATCGGAGTTCAAATCTATAGCATATTTTTTACTGGCCTGTACATTGTTGATAAATTCTCCCCATCCACACCCTAGATCGAGGACGATTTTGTTGTAGCCAATTTTCTCTTGCAAGTAGGACTCCAAGATGACTTTCCAGACTTCACTCCTGTATCTGGCTAATGGCGCAAATCGGCGATGATATTGTTCTCTCAGGCTATCCAGGGTGGATTCCATGTCTCGGTTTTTCCTTTGCCGGTTAGGGACTAAAAATTTACATTGAAATCAATGCGGTAGAATCTCCGATAGACGGCAAAAAAGGTACCAAACTGCGGAGCGCCGGTGTTGGCAAATACGTTTCTTGGATTGAAGTTATTGGTGATGTTGAAGATGCTTACCGTGAAGCTCGCCGAACGAATATCTGATTTTTTGCCAAACAGCGTCGGCTTCAGCCAATCCGGGATGGTAAAGGTTTTCGTCACGGCCAAGTCAAGCGCCATGAAACGTGGGAAGCGGGTGGTATCGGCGTTCCGCTGACCGATGAAATCCTGAGCCTCGTTGGTGAGGCTGAAGGGAAAACCATCTCGCCACTCAAAAATCGGGGCCAGCTTGACTTGCCACGGCAGCGCAAAAACGCCCCGCGCAAAGAAACGATTGGGCGCATCAATCGGCGCGTTGCCAAACTGGTCAGGACGAATGACCGGATTTGGAATATCACCAAAATATGAAATGAAATCGTTCAGTTGCGCGCGCGCCTTGCTCCGTACATAGGACACGGTCAACGTTTGGTTGTTCGTGAACTTGATGTCGGCCGTGGCTTCAAAGGCTCGGTAAGTTGCCCGTCCGGTGTTGAACAGCCGAATGACGCCATCCGTCGGACGCAGAATCGGCTCGATGAACAAGTCATTGAACGTTCGGCTGTCAAGGTAGGCCAGTTTGGTCAGGACGCGCTTTGTCACCCGTTGGGCAAATTCGACGCGAAAGGTCCGGTTGAACGGCACGCGGAAGTCGCCGCCCCGTCCGGGGTCATTCGTCGGGTCGCGGGCAAGGTCATAAACAAACGCCCGCGCCGGATCGCGGATGGTCCCGTCCGGGTTGAACGTCGTCACAACCTGCCGCGGCATGTCCCGAAAAGCCAGGGCGTTGAGGGGAAGCTTGTCATAAAACAGCCCAAAGCCGGCCCGGAGCACAGTGCTGTCCGTCTTGCCCGGCGCATAGGACAGTGCTACCCGTGGCGCAAAGTTGATACTGGTGGCTGCCTGCTGGGTTTCGATCCGTAGCCCAAAGTCGAGCTGTAAGTTGGGCCGGATAAGCCACTGATCCTGGGCGTAGCCGGAGACTTCGATGTTGTCGGCCCGAAGGTTGCCCCGATTGGCATAGGTGATGCGTTGAAGCAGCGTGCCATCGGCGCGCCGAATTTCGACCGGCCGACTGGTGATGCCGCCGCGATTGCGCATGGCGTTGACATCAAAGCCAAACTTGATGCGATGCCAGCCCTGTGCCTCAAACGACGCCATGGCATTTGAAAACTGTAGCTGGTAACGCTCGGTTGTCCGGTCTGATTCGGTAAAAAAGCTCCCGCTGCGTCCAAGTGGCGTGATGACCATGGTTTCCGCGCCCTTGCCAAAGACTTCAACCCCAATGCGCTTGTAGTTGAAGTGCGTTTCCAGGGTTGAGCCGGCATCGGTGGCATAGCGGTGTGTCCCGGCCACCGCAATGTCGGTGGTGCGCTGATTCGGGGACACGGGAACCGGATTGAAAAAGTCCAGCCCCACATTCCGAACCAGTCGGCGCGCGACGTTGACCGTGCTGGTCAGGGTTTGGCGTCCGGTCAGGAGGACGTCGAACTGGCTGAAGCTACGGAACGAGTACTTGCGAACTTCATTATCGGGATTCGGCAGGCCCCGGACCACCGCTTTATCCACGATGACCTCAAAGGCTTGCGCGAAGAATGCTTTGTCACGGACGATCGGGCCAGATACGTTCACCCGTGGCGAAACGTTGGCAAAACCGAAGAGCTTGCCGCCACGGAACCGCGGTTCGGGGAAAAAGTCGTTCAAGCCGAACTGCCATTTGTTGTTGCCGGGGCGCGTCTCGACCCGCGTGACCCCACCCGTGAACTTGCCAAACTCCGGCAAGTAGGGATTGGTGAAGACTTCAGCCCGCTCGACGGCTTCGAGCGGAATTTCAACCTGGAAAGCGCCCGTCGCCGGATCGTTGCTGATATTGCCGTTGACCAGGACTGCGCTCTGGTCTTCGCGTGCGCCTTTGATGCTGGTTCGGCCGTCATTGGAGCGGATGACGTTTGGAACCGGCGGAAAGGACGTGAGAATGTCGCGGCCGCGCGCCGGCAGGATGCGGATTTCCGCCGGAGTGATGCGGTCGGAAGGACCGCTCCCTTGTTCAACCAGGGGGCGCTCGGTGTCGCCGCGCACCTCGACCACTTCGCCACCCGTCAGGCTCAGCCCGATGGGTTGTTCGGCCAGCACGCCCGGCTCAACCGCATATTGCTCATCAGTCAGGGTGTCGTAACCCGGCACGGCGATGACGAGCGTATAGATGCCGCCGGGCACATCCGTAAACGTTGCCTTGCCGGCTGCATCCGTCACGCGCGTCAGGGCGCGGGCCATGGGGGTGCTACTATTGGGCGTAAGCGTGATGGTCGCGCCGGCCAAGGGTTTTTGTGAGCTGGCGTCGGTAATGGTGAATGCCACCACGCTGGTTTGTTGTCCGAGGGCATTGCCCAGCGCCAGCCAGCCCAGCCAAAGCAGGATTGAGCAAAAGCGGATTGTAGTCATGGCAGAACTGTTGCCTTGGCGCATTTCGAGCGCATTCAAAATTCACCGGCGAAGCATACGCGGACAACCTGGCGAAGTTCCCGTATCGCCAGCCGTAGATTACCGAGAAATCGGCCGGCTGCCAGCGGGTTCGCCAACAGCGCCGCCGTCATGCCCAGTGGACGCAGGTGGTAGTTGTCGCCAAATCCAGCATTCAAGTTGGGTAAATCCTGGCGCGCGTCGTCGCTGATAACCCGCACCAGCAGCAGTGGCAGGGCATAACGCTGAACCACTTGCGCAATCGCGTGGCTTTCCATGTCCACGACCCAGGCCCCGGTTTGTTGGTGCAAGCGGCGCTTTTCCATTGCCTGGCAAACGACATAGGGGACGGTGAGGTGGTCGCCCTGGTAAACAGGGCGTCCGGTAGCGGCAAGTCGTGCCGCGAGGCGGCTCAACCCGGTGGCGCAACCCGGAAGCGGTGCGCCCTCGGTCGCCAGCGTGTTCGTTCCCAGCACGACATCGCCGACCGACAGTGACGGGGCAAGCGCGCCCCCAATGCCAACGACCACGACCGACGGACGTCCCTGCGCCGCCAGCGCCGCCAGCGTCTGGTGCGCGGTTCGAGCGGCATTGGCCGGGCCAACCCCCGTGAGAACGACGTGGGCGTTGCCGAGGTGGTCGCCAATGATGGCGCGACGCTCGCCGGGCGTGGCGACAAAAAACACGGCGCGCGGCACTTCCGGGGGGACTTGTTTCGACATAGGTTGACGACTATAACCTAAAGTTTTGTGTCTGAACGAACGATGGAAGGTACTACGTGCTGTTCTTCTGGCTTGGCTTGCAAAGCATCGTGGGACTGGCTGCCGTTGGCGGATTGGTCTATTTCCTGCTGGCGCTCTGGTCGGCGGCGATCTTTCCGCGCCACCGCATCAGCCCCAAACGGTTGTCCAAGAAGCACCTGCCGCCGATTTCGTTGCTCAAACCACTGTGCGGCGCGGAAACTGAGCTGGAAACCTGTCTCAGCAGCTTCTTTCAACTCAAGTATCCGCGTTTTGAGCTAATTTTTGCCGTGCGGACCCACGACGACCCGGCCGTGGCGGTCGTGCGTCGCCTGCGGGCGCGGTTTCCTGGCGTCCGCGCCCAGCTCCTGTTTACCGGCGAGCCGCCCTACGCCAACGCCAAGGTCTTCAGTCTGGAGAAAATGGCGGAAGCGGCCGCCTACGACCTGCTGGTGATTACCGACAGTGACACGAAAGTTTCCGCCGACTACCTTGGCGGCGTAGCGGCGGCTTTCGCCGACCGGAACGTGGGCGGCATTACCCACCCCTACCGTGGCGTGGCAAGCGGCGATCTCTGGTCACGGCTTGAAGCGCTCGGCATGACGACCGAATTCATGGCCGGTGTCATCGTCGCCGAACGGCTGGAAGGCATGAAGTTTGCCCTCGGCCCCTCGATGGCCATTCGCCGCGACTGCTTGAAAGCCATTGGTGGCTTTGCCGCCATGAAGGACTACCTGGCCGATGACTTCGTGCTTGGCGCTTGGGCCGCGCAGGCGGGCTGGAAGGTGCTGCTGCTACCACAGGCCGTCGAACATGTCGCCACCGCGCGTGGTTTTCTGACCAACTTCAAGCACCGCCTGCGCTGGAATCGCAGTAGCCGGTTCTCGCGTCCGGCGGGCTACGTCGGACAGGGGTTTACTTACGGGCTGGTGTGGGCCATGGGCTTTGCGGCGCTGACGCCGTGGCCGCTGAACCTGGCCGTCTTCTCGACAGGGTTGCTCCTGCGGATCGGCTTGGCCTTGACCCTGGCGCGGCGGCTCGGCGACCGCGCCGTGAAGCATCATCTCTGGCTCATCCCGTTACAGGACTTGATAAGCTGGATGTCCTGGATCGGTGGGTTTTTAGGCAAGACCATCGAGTGGCGTGGGGAACGCTACGTGCTTCTCGACGGGGGGCGCTTTCAGCCACTGACGCGCCAAGTCAAGGTGGAGGGAGAAGCACGTGCCGTCAAGTGACCGCTTGGAACGTTGTCCAGAGTGGCTGGTCTGGATGGCCGTCGCCATCATCTTTCTCAGCGCCTGTTTCCCGCCGCCTTACCTCATGGATGACGTGGACGCCACGCAGGCGCAAATTGCACGCACGATGCTGGAAACCGGCGACTGGGTGACGCCCCGGCTCAACGGCATTGTGTATCTGGAAAAGGCCCCGCTCAAGTATTGGCTCATCGCGCTCTCGTTCGCCGTGTTTGGCGTCCACGACTGGGCGGCGCGGCTTCCGATTGGGTTGGGCATTCTGGCGCTGGGCTGGCTGACGCTGCGCATGGGGACGTGGGCGTTTGGCGCGCGGGCCGGCTTTTACGCCGGACTGGTTCTGGCCACGAGCATCGGCTTGTTTCTCTTTACCCGCATACTCATCGTGGATGTGTTACTGGCGCTCAGTGTCGCGCTGGCCCTGTGGGCATATTTGCGGGCGCTCGACCCGCAGGAAGCCCATCCCCGGCGCTGGTCGGCGCTCATGGCCGTCAGCCTGGCCGCCGGCTTTCTGTTCAAGGGCTTCATTGGGTTGGTGTTTCCCCTCGCGGCCATGGGCCTCTATGCCCTGGCGACTGGACAGTGGCGGCAGCGCAACTTCTGGCAGCGTTGGCGTCCGGTGACGACCACCTGCCTCGTTCTGAGCTTGACGCTTCCCTGGTTTGTCGCCGCCACACTACGGAATCCACCCTACGTTGACTTTACGCTGACCAGCGAGCCGGGCCAGTATCGGGGCTTTTTTTGGTTTTTCGTGTTCAATGAACATGTGCTGCGGTTTTTGGGGCGACGCTATCCCCGCGACTACAACACCGTGCCCCGACTGTGGTTTTGGCTGTCGCACCTGGTTTGGTTCTTTCCGTGGAGCCTGTTTCTCCCCGGTGTGGCGCGGCTGCGGTTGACGCGCCGGCCCGCGACCCGCGCCGAGCAGATGACGTTGCTAGCCGTGGTGTGGATCGGCTTCGTCATGGTGTTTTTTTCGTTTTCGACGACGCAGGAATACTACTCACTGCCGATTTACCCAGCAGTGGCCGTCCTGCTGGGCGCGGCGTTGACTCAGGAAGGGCGGTTTCAAGCCGTCGGGCGCTGGCTCGCTTCCGGTGTGGCAGCCCTGGCCGCGTTGGCGGCCGGAGCGCTGCTGGTCGTCAACTGGAACACGCCCACGCCAGGCGACATCGCGCAGGCGCTGGCAAAAAGCCCCGATGTGTATGCCGTCTATACCCTCTCGCTCGGTCACATGGGCGACCTCACCGTTCGGTCATTCGCGTACCTGCGCGTCCCCTTGGCGCTGGCAACCGTGGCTTTCCTGGTCGGAGCCGTTGGCGTCCACCTAGCGCGCGGACGCCGAGCCTGGCTCGCCATCGCCGGGATGTTGACACTGCTGCTGGTAGCGGCGCGCCTGGCCATGGTGGCCTTCGATCCCTACTTGGGTTCCTACCCCTTGGCCAAGGCCCTGGTGACGGCGCAACGCACCCATCCAGGGCGCGTCGTGGTGGATAATCAGTACTATGCCTTCTCGTCGGTGTTTTTTTACGCCAACGTGAAAGGGGCGCTGTTACTCAACGGCCGGACGACAAACCTTGAGTATGGTTCTCATGCGCCCGGTGCCCCGGACGTGTTTCTGGATGATGACACCTTCGCCAAGGTGTGGCGTGGTCCTGAACGCACCTACTTGCTTGTAGAAGATGTCCACCTCCCGCGGATTGAAAAACTGGTCGGTGTGGAGACGCTGCACCAGATTGCGACAAGTGGTGGAAAGTTTCTACTGTGTAATCAGCCAAAAGTACAGGAAGAGCCGCATTTATCTACGCAACGCAACTTGCGGAAGGTGTTACCCTAGAATCTGGCTGAAGCCGATCAACATTTTGGAAGCTAAGCTTGCTGTGCACTGGCACGCACCACGCTTGTGGCGAGTCGCGCGCGCAGCCCTGAGTCCGATATGACAGACGAAGCCCTACAACCTGCGATTGCCGACTTTGAAGCCTTTCTATCAGGGGAGCGCGCGCCGGCGCTGGTCGCAGCCTCGCTCGTCACCGTGTTGCAAACCGACATACGGACGGTGAGTTGGGTCGTACTCAACTGGGTGTCAAAAAACGTCCAACGTCACCCAGGGAGCAACCCGCTCGACATTCTGATGGCGGCGCGCAACAAGGTCTTTGACATTTTCTTCTACCGGGTCGTGCGCTTCAGTCAGGTGTATAACTTCTTCCCGGTCTTTGAAAAACACCTAGTCGAGCTTTGTCCGGTCCCCTATCGCCCCCATCTCGAGGCGCTGCTTGCACAGTATCCCTGGGAACAAATTCGTCCGATCGGGGAGATGCGTGAGCGCGCCATGTATGCGCTCGAAAAACGCGCCGAGGTGCAAGTTGCCGAGGACAATTTCAACGAAAATATCTACCGCAATGCAACGCACAACGTGTTGTCAGCCGACCGCCGATTTGAATTCGCCGATGAGCAGACCAGCGCGGACGTGCTGTCGTACCAAGGCAAAGTCGGTAGCCTCGTTGGCGATTTCGTGGGACTCGTCACGGACAAGCGCGCGCGCCAAGAGATTATCGCGGCCAACGATGCCGACAAGGACGCCGAGTACGAAACCAAGCGGCGCTTCAACCTGGAAGATTACCTTGCGCAGTCGGTTGACTTGGCGGTTGCCTTCTTCAACGACGATTTCCTCCCCCAGTGCTGCCAGTTGATGGATTTGGTCGAGCAGTTGGCTCAAGCGCGGGGACTTTCCATCGAAAAAAGCCAGCGCTTGCAGAGCAAGGCCAAGCTGTTTAGTGCGCGCAAAATCGACGAGTACGGCGCATCAAAGCTTTCCCGGCTGCTGATGGGGGACGTGCTGAGTCATTTCGTGGACTGGAGTCCTGAAAAGATATTTCAACAGCTTTTTGAGGAACCGGAGCGGCGTGTGCGCCGCGTCTTGCTCACCGTCCTCGAAGCCAATGGAGAACGCATCTACCCATCCCTGCTCCACCAGCTCGAGCACTGCACGCCCGAAACACCGTGGTACTACGTTCGCAACCTCATCTTTCTTCTAGGGCGGATTGTGTCGCCCAAGCCGGTGGAGCGCGTCCGGGCCGTCACGTTGATTGACCAGCAGTTTCATGCGCGAGCCGCGCGTCAGGTCAACGCCCAGAGCATCGCCACCTTGAGTTTCATTGGCGGCGAAGCGGCCGGTGAGTGCCTGCGCGCGAAACTGGCCGAGTTCAAGCGGCACGACGATCCCGTGTCGCGCGATTTGGCCGGCAAGATTGCCATGGCG
This sequence comes from Chloracidobacterium validum, assembly GCF_018304825.1. Lineage (NCBI taxonomy): Bacteria > Pseudomonadati > Acidobacteriota > Blastocatellia > Chloracidobacteriales > Chloracidobacteriaceae > Chloracidobacterium > Chloracidobacterium validum. The sequence goes on along the minus strand of NZ_CP072649.1, from coordinate 907,010 downwards.
CTCGTTGCGCTCGACGATCCCCCGGCCCTGGAGGCGTCGCTCGACTACGCGCTCAAGCACTGGAGCGAGGAATACGTCGAACGCTTTGCCCAAACCCTGCTGTCGCCACCGACCATTGCCTTCCTGACCGGACGGGTGCGGGCGGAACTCGCCAAGCTCAAGCGCTCCTTTGCTTTGCTCGGCAATGCCGACGTCGCCGCTAAAATCCTGCGGTGCCTGGCGTACCAGTACAACGATGAAGTCAAGGCGTTGTGCCACGACATCGTGACCTCGCTTACACCACGCAACGCGCTGCACATCACGGCGCGGCAGATTCTAGAGACGGCGTCCCCGGCCCCACTCCCGCTGGCAGTGGATCGCAGTCTCAATCGCCTGCTTGTGCAGAAAAATCTGCCCGAAGCCTTTGTCTATGTCTGGGAAGCCGGGCTGACCGGTCATTTTCACATCACTTTGACCGACCAAACCGAATGTCGGGTGGATTGGTTAATGGGAAAAGTCGTTCATGCTTCCGTTCCGGCGTTTTTTCTGGAGGCGGACAACGCTTTCTATTGGCTTTTCATGCTTGATCCGCGCGAGGTGGCGCTGGCCTACTTCGACACCAAGACGCCGCCCGCGCCACAAAACATCACGCTTGAAACCCCACTTCTGCTCCACGAGGCGTTGTTGCAGCGCAGCGAGCTGAAACAGATCTCCAACGCGGCCATCAAACCTGACTCATCCTTTACCCAGCGTCCGGTGAGTCACCTACAACTGCATTTCAAGGATAGCCCTGATCCAAAAACGTGCCGCCTGGTCTGGGATGCCCTCGCTGAGCCGGCCACCATCGAGGTCCTTCAGCAGCGGACCCGGCTGGGCAAATACGAGCTTTACAAGCAACTGTTTTATCTCATCCGGCAAAACTTCGTAGCGGTGGATGCGCTGCGCGTCGGAACGGATGCCGCGGCCCTAGCCGACGGACTCAAGCTACTCGATGAGAACTTGAAGCGTATCCGGCGCAAGCCACTGCTCTTTGCGCCGTACAAGGCCGCGGCCGAAATCTGCGTGGAAACCGCCCGCGCCACGCCCGATGAAACGCTTCAACTGACCTTTACAACCCTGGGTGCGTACCTCAAGGCGGCGTACGACGAACGCCGCTTCCTCGTGGCAGCCATGATTGATGCTTGCGACCGCGCCCTGGAACTGGTTCACCAGTACCTCAAAACCAAGCAGCCGAGCGACAAAAAGAGCCTGCTGGATTACATGGGCTTCACGTTCCAGGTTTCGACCGCACCAGCCGCAGTGGTTCCGGCGCCAGAAGTGGCTTCCTCGACCCTTCAGAAGCTCGAAAACATCCAGCTCATCAATGACGCTTTCGACGACGCGGCCGAAGCCCTGTTTGATGATGCTTCGGTTGATGACCTGTTTGACAACCTGGATGCCGTCCTGACGGCGCAGGGGCTGGCCGGCAGCGGCGCGGCGACGCTCGATTCCGGACTGACCGAGCAGGAAGAGTCCATGCTGATGGAGTTGTACGACAACATCGCGGTGGCCTACGTCAAACCGCTCAAGGATTTCATGCGCGAAATCCAACTCAACCAAAAAATCAAACGGCGCACATCGCTCGAATGGATCGAAATGGTCGAGCCATCGGTCAACCTGCTGTACGGTTCGGCCGAAAAGATGGGCTACCAGAAAATCTGCCTGGCCCTGAAGGACATGCAGCAATCCCTGCAATCGCAGAAGGGCGTGCCCGACCAGGCCTATTTCACCGAGTCGGCGCTCCAAAACATCCAGGCAAGTTACGAACGCCTGGCCCAGATGCTGCCCAAAACGTTTGCGCTGGATTTGTCGGAATCCGACCTCAACAGCAAAAAGGAAGTGCTCATCGTCAAGTTCATCCTCAAGCAGATTCCCGAAATCAACGAAAAGCTGATGAACCGCATCATCCTGGCCGGGTTATCCACCTTTGACAAGTTCATGCAAAGCTCGCCGGATGAAATCGCTGCGGTGACGGGGCTTTCCAAGCGGCAGGGCGAAGATGTGTTCATGAAGTTTTACCAGTATCGGCACATCTACTACCGGCACGACGAAGAAGCCTACCGGGAGCGCTTCTACAACATGTTTGATGTCAAACTCAGCCTGCTGCGCGAGTTGCACCTGGAGATCGAAGCCTTGACCGAGGAGCACCGACGAACCAGAAAGGACGAGCTGGAGCGGCGGATCGAAAGCCTCAAACAGGACCGCCAGCGCCTGCTCTGGGGCCTCTTCATCCTGCTGTGCATCAAGGAGGAATACGACTTGATCGAATCCATCCAGCAGTCTATTTACGACGTGCGCCTCCAAAAGCTCGAGGACTACTTGAGCAAACTGGCCAAGGCGGCCTGAGGTGTGGCCGGCACGGAAAGCACGAAGCAAATCCGCTTGGCAGTGTCCGAGGGGCGAGTGCGCCGTCTGGCGTTGCCTATGAGGTCGGCTGTTGGAGGAGGAAGCCGTGTCAGACCGCCACTTGATTGCGCTCGGTACATCCAGTCAAGTGCCCACGCGCGAACGCAACCACAATGGCTACTTTGTCCGCTGGGATGCCGCCGGACTGTTGTTTGATCCTGGCGAAGGCACGCAGCGGCAGATGACGCACTTTGGCGTCGCGGCCGCGGACATCACCGCCATTTTCCTGACCCACCTCCACGGGGATCACTGCCTTGGGCTGCCGGGTGTCCTTCAGCGCCTGTCGCTCGATGGCGTCCAGCATCCGGTGGATTTGTACTATCCGGCTTCCGGCGCGGAATATGTCCACCGGCTGCGGCGGGCCTCGATTTTCACCGAAACGGCCGTCATTCGTGAACGCCCAATTACTACGCCCGGTGTCGTCCACGCGACGGAGCGGTTTCGGATCGAGGCGTATGCGCTCGACCATACCGTTGAGAGCTGGGGCTACCGACTGGTCGAGCCGGACACCCTGACCCTGATCCCTGAAAAGCTCGAAGCCGTTGGCTTGCGCGGCCCGGCCGTCGGCCAACTCAAGCAACAGGGCTTTTTCGACCTTCCAAATGGCCGCCGTATCCAGGCGTCTGAAGTTGGCCGTCCGAAGCGCGGTAGTTCCTTTGCTTTTGTGATGGACAGTCGCTTGTGCGATGGCGCGCGTCAGCTTGCCGCCGGGGTGGATACGCTACTGTGCGAGGCGACGTTCCTGGAAAGCGAGGCGCTGGAGGCCCAACGGTACGGACACATGACCGCGCGCCAGGCCGCGACCCTGGCGCGTGAGGCCCAGTCCGGGCTGCTGGTTCTGACCCATTTCTCACGGCGCTACCGCAGCACCGAGCCGTTTATTGCCGAAGCCAGCCTGCTTCATCCCAATGTCGTGGCCCTTTCAGACGGCATGATGGTTTCGCTCCGCGCAGCAGCCACCGGCCGGGTCGGGCGGATGACCAACGGGCAAGCGCGTTGACCCGATTTCCGGTATCGTTTACAAAACGTCTGTTTTATTGGACGCCAGTTTTTTGATGTTTTGGATGCTGGGAGGTAAAACACCTTGGATACAACCATTGCGCTGCCACGCATCAACGATCCCGCACCGGATTTTGAAGCCAAGTCCACGCAGGGTGTCATTCGGCTGTCGGACTACAAAGGAAGATGGGTGGTGCTGTTTTCGCACCCGGCCGACTTCACGCCGGTTTGCACGACGGAGTTCGTGGCCTTTGCCGAGCGAAGCGCGGAATTCGAGCAGCGTCGGACGCAGTTGATCGGGTTGTCGGTGGACTCCGTTCCGGCGCACATTGCCTGGGTCCGCGACATCGAACGCCACTTCGGCGTCAAGATTACCTTTCCGGTCATTGCCGACCTCGACCTGAAGGTTGCCCAGAAGTACGGGCTGATTCACCCCGGTGCCTCCGAGACGGCGACAGTGCGAGCCGTCTTCATCATTGATGACAAGGGCATCGTGCGGGCGCTCATCTACTATCCGATGAATCTGGGAAGAAATGTTGATGAGATACTGCGGGCGCTCGAGGCCCTGCAAACGGCGGACGCCAACGCCTGTTCGATGCCGGCCAACTGGAAGCCGGGCGACAAGGTGGTTGTCCCGCCACCCCAGACCGTCGCGGATGCGGCGGCCCGCGCCCAGGCGAGTGAATACGAGGTCGTGGACTGGTACCTGGCCAAGAAAGCCCTGTGAGGCATCATGCTGGAACGTCCCTGCACTCTGGCAGCAGCCGTTGGCAACACGCCACTCATCCAGCTTCGACGGGTGACGGCCGGGTTGCCGGAAGGGGTTGAGGTCTATGCCAAGGCCGAACATCTCAACCCAGGCGGCTCGGTCAAGGACCGGGCCGCGCTCAACATGCTGCGGGACGGTGAGCGCCGCGGCGCGCTCCATCCGGGAAAGACGATTCTCGACGCGACGAGTGGCAACACCGGCATTGCCTATGCCATGCTGGGGGCGGCGCTGGGGTACCCGGTGACCCTGTGCTTGCCCAGGAACGCCAGTCCCGAACGCAAGAAGCTGTTGCGTGTCTATGGGGCGGAAATCATCGAAACCGATCCGCTCGAAGCCACCGATGGAGCGCAGCGGCTGGCCAAGCAGCTTGCCGCCGAGCAACCAGAAACGTATTTTTATCCCGACCAATACAACAACGACGCCAACTGGCAGGCACATTACAACGGCACCGGGCTGGAGATCTGGGAGCAAACACAGGGGCGCGTCACCCATTTTCTGGCCGGGCTGGGAACTTCCGGCACCTTCGTCGGGACGGCCCGGCGGCTCAAGGCCCTGAGTCCAACGGTACAGTGCATTGCGATGCAACCGGATTCGCCGCTCCACGGTCTGGAGGGGATGAAACACATGGCGACGGCGCTCGTGCCGGGGATTTATGACCCGACGTTGGCCGATGCCAACGTGGAAGTCGCAACCGAGGCGGCGCAGGCGATGGCACGCCGGCTGGTCCGCGAAGAGGGCCTCTTTGTCGGCGTCAGCGCCGGAGCAAATGTCGTGGCGACCCTGGAACTGGCGCGGACACTGCCGCCCGGCTCAGTCGTTGTGACCATTTTGTGCGACGCTGGGACACGCTATCTAAGCGATCATCTTTGGGACGAAGGAAAGCGCACATAGACCTGCGTATCGATCAATGCTCACGCTGACGACCGAACAGGAAGCCGCCATCCGCGCCCACGGCGAGGCCGATTACCCGCACGAGTGCTGCGGGCTGTTGTTAGGCACCTTTGACGAGGGCGGACGAAAAACGACCGTCGAAGTCATGCCGATTTCAAATGCCCGTGAGGAAAGCGCCAAGCGGAACCGCTTCCTGATTACGCCACAGGAACTGATGCGTGGCGAACGCTACGCGCGTGGCAAGCAACTCGACATCATTGGTTTTTACCATTCGCACCCCGACCATCCGGCCGTGCCGTCGGGCTACGACCTCGACCATGCCTTGCCGGTGTATTCGTATGTCATCGTGTCGGTCCACCAGGGGCAGGCGGCGGAAGTCGCGGCGTGGGAAATGGAAGCCGATCGGACCCGGTTCAACCCTGAAGCCATCGTGAAAGGATAAAACGCTTATGCCGGTCAGTATCTTGATCCCAACGGCGCTGCGCGGTTTTGCCGGCGGTAAAGCCGAAATCGAAGTCGCGGGCACCACCGCCGGCGAGGCGCTGGCGGCGCTCGGCGCGGCGCATCCTGAACTGAAAAAGCACCTTTTTGACGAAAACGGCGCCGTCCGCAGTTTTGTCAACGTCTATGTCGGCGACGAGGACATCCGCGCCTTGCAGGGCTTGGACACCCAGGTTCGGGACGGCGAAACGCTCATGATCGTGCCTTCGATTGCCGGCGGCGCGGCGGACGGTGATGCGGCCACGCGCGCCTTGCCCGACCTGACGCCGGAGGAATACACGCGCTACGGACGCCATCTCATCCTGCCCGAAGTCGGTTTGGAAGGTCAGCGTAAGCTCAAGCAGGCGCGCGTTCTGATGGTGGGAACGGGTGGGCTGGGCGCGCCGCTGGGGATGTATCTGGCGGCGGCCGGCGTCGGAACGCTCGGCATCGTGGACTTCGACGTGGTGGAGGCCTCAAACCTTCAGCGGCAGATCATCCACGGTACGAAGGATATTGGCCGCCCCAAGGTGGCTTCGGCTGCCGACCGCCTGCAAGACATCAACCCCAACGTCAAGCTCGAAATTCACGAAACGCGCCTGACCAGCCGCAACGCGCTGGAGATCATCCGCGAGTATGACATCGTGGTGGACGGCACGGATAACTTTCCGACGCGCTACCTCGTCAACGACGCCTGCGTGCTGCTCAACAAACCGAACGTTTACGGTTCGATTTTCCGCTTCGAGGGACAGGCCAGTGTGTTCTGGGGGGAGCGGGGGCCATGTTACCGTTGCCTGTACCCTGAGCCGCCGCCGCCCGGCCTGGTGCCATCCTGCGCCGAGGGCGGGGTGTTGGGGGTGCTGCCGGGCATCGTCGGCGCGATTCAGGCGAATGAAACGGTCAAGCTGATTCTAGGCGCGGGGGATACGCTGATCGGAAGACTGCTGCTCTTCGATGCCTGGCGGATGAAGTTTCGGGAACTCAAGCTACGCAAGCATCCGCAGTGCGCGTTGTGCAGCGAGCATCCGACCATCAAAGAACTCATTGACTACGAACAGTTTTGCGGTCTCAAGCCGCCAGCCTCACCGGAGAAACCAACCATGGAAGAAATTACGGCCGTCGAACTCAAGCGCCGCCTGGATTCAGGCGAAGACTTGCAAATCATTGATGTCCGCGAGCCGCACGAGTACGACATTGCGCGCCTGCCCGGTGCCAAGCTCATTCCGCTGGGGCAGGTTGTCGAGCGCCAGGCTGAAATCGATCCGACGCGGACGACAATCGTGCACTGCAAGATGGGCGGCCGGAGCGCCCGCGCCATCGAAGCCCTCAAAAAAGCCGGTTTTACCGGCGAACTCATCAACCTGGCCGGGGGAATCACGGCCTGGTCCACCGATGTTGACCCCAGCGTGCCGAAGTACTAGACCCAGACCCACGCCTGCGGCAACAC
>NZ_CP072648.1:0-102500 GCF_018304825.1 Chloracidobacterium validum | reverse complement strand
TTATCGTTGATCCACGCGACGAGCGGCTGCGCACCATCACCCAGCCCGTATTTGAAGCCATCATTCAGCGCACACCAGACATCACCAACCGGCTCGTTCAGCAAGCGCAAGCCTACCAGGCGCAGGGTAAGTCGCCACAAGTCAGTGTCATCCCATCCTCAACGACACTGTTTCTCGACATAGACGGCAACCGCACACCCCTCGTACTCGACGGATACCGCTTTCGGCCGAAGTCCAACGTTGAAACAAGCTATACGAAGGAAGACCTGCTGCGCATCTTACGTGCTGAGCCACTGCGCTTGACGCCAAGTGCGCTCCTGCGCCCGGTGATTCAAGATACGCTCTTTCCAACTGTCGTCCAGGTCGTCGGCCCGGCTGAAATGGCATACCTGAGCCAGTCTGAAATCATTTATGAGGCAGTCGGCATCCAGTCACCAATCCGGTGGCCGCGCGCAAGCGTCACGCTCGTCGAGCAGCGTCATGCCAAAGTTTTCGCCAAACTTGGCCTCACGCCCGACGCGGCCGCGCTCGGCAAGCCAGAGCTGCTGCGTCGCGCGGCCCTACAGTCAAATGACGCCCAAATCATCGAATACGTCAACGAAGTGAAGGTGTCTTTTGGCGCACAACTCGACCGCCTCAAACAGTTATTACATGAAGCCGATCCATCGCTAGCTGAGGCACTTGACCGGGGAAGAGAGAAGATATTCCACCAACTCAACGGACTGGAACAGCGCTTCTTTGCGAGCTACGCCCAGCGCGACGCGGCACGAACCCGCCAGATTGAGCGCGCCATCACTGCGCTTACCCCGCATGGACAACCCCAGGAGCGCGTTCTCAATATCCTTTCGTTCCTCGTCAAATATGGACCATCCCTGCTGACGCACAGCTACACAAAGATTGATTTCCAAACAACGGACCATCAGTGGATATTGCTTGAGCCAGGGCGCGCCTGATAAATCCGCAACCAAGCGTCCTGCCCCCCGGTAATTTCCTCTCCCCACGAAACCTCTGGAAACCGTCCTGGCGCATCCGCCCAAACGAAGTAGTAATCTACGTTGTAAGTGTTCAATGCCTCGGCAACGGCTTCGGGTGACGCGCCCTCCGGGGCAACGCCATAGTATCTCCCACCGAGAAAGTACGTGAGATACAAAGAACGGTGCCATTCTTGGTTGGAAGCAATGCGGCCTCCGACGCCAAGCTGTACCTTCAGGGCCTGCGCTGCCCGATACAAACCTTGGCACACTTGAAGTCCAGCATCCTGTCCCAATGCCCCCTGAACCAACGCTTGAGCCGGACGCCAGGCAAAGGAAATCATGACCAACCCGACCAAAACGGCCTGTAATCGGGGCGTAACGTGCTTCCAGTTGGCTCCAATCGCTAGGATGAGCCACACGCTGGCAACGATGAGCCAGTATGCAATGGGCAGCAGGTGACGGGCTTCGACGTAAATTAGCGCGTAACCGCTAGCGTACACGACAAGCCCAAAGACGACGATTTTGATTCGCTCACCATGAAGTAGTGGCGACAGCCTAAGCCCAACCAGCAACCCGATGAGCAGCAGTAAGGCGCAGGGGGAAAAATCAAGCGCGTGGTCAAACGCCATGACACGCAATCGGTCAAATGTCATGGCAACCTGATACTGAGCGTATTCAAGCGATTCGAACGGACTCCAAGCCTTTATTGGCAGCCGCGTCGGGTCCGTCCAGGCGCTGGTGTCCCCGGCCTCGGCTGGTGGGAAAAAGGAGGTCTCCATTGAGTGTACAAATCTCATGCGCGGACCTGCCAACGCATAGTTGTAGCGCCCAGTCGAGCCTATCATCCAAACGCCATATTTCATATACAACGCGACTATCCACGCACTGCTCAACACACCAAATGTGCCAAGCGTTATGGCGAGTGATCTAAACCGCTCATAGCCCGGCGTAGCGCGAGCGAAGGCTAACCGCCACCCGCACAGGAGGTGCGCCACGAAAAAGGGAAAGGCAAAAGCCTTGGCGACATAGGACAACACCCCCAAACAGCCGCCCCAAACCAACTTCCAGCCGTCAGTCCATTCATCCACCAGCCATGCGAGATACCAGAGCAGCACAGCCGCCACGAGTAAATCAGGCGTAATGACGCTCAGGGCGTGGTAAGCCGTCAGTGGCATAGCGCCAGCCGTTGCCATGACGCGCGTTACCAAAGGCGCGTCATCTAACAGTCGCCATATACCGCACAGGGCCAAGCCACCACTTCCCAGCAGAACCAGCTTGACGGCAATCTGTGGCGGAACCCCCACCCATCGCCAAGGAACGACCAACCAGGAAAGTAACGGACTCCAGTAGGCATTGATGGCTCCCCAGAAATCTCCGCGAGCGTATTTCTCAGCAATGTCAAGATACGCAATGCCATCCGGGTTGATTTGAAACTGATAGACTGAAAGCAGGCTCAACCCTAGCGCGGCATAGGCAATCAGTATCCACATCAGCGGATGACGCAGTAAGCCGACCGTTTCGCTCGTCGGAATTGCGCCGCCTGCCGCCAGCGGTTCGTGGTTAGTCACAGTACATCCTTGAAACGCAGTGCCGTCATCGTCAAGGCCATCAGCAAAACAAACATGCCGACCAGCACGGCAAAATCAAAGGCCAAACTCCCAAAATCATTGAGGAATCCAACAAAGCGCGCTTTGTCAACCGGCGGATAGGTGATGTCTGGCGCGACTGGCTCTTTTTCGAGCACCGGCATGGTTGGACGTGCCCCACCCACCCGCAGAAAGTCCTCCAGGTCGGTTTTATACGCATCTAGCCGCTCCTGCTGACGGCGGCGATAGGCTTCGAGATCAGACTTGAACCGGTCAGCCGACCGGCGGTTTTCCTCTTTGATGCGACCAATTTCACCATTCGGATCATCTTCACCATCTGGCCCGCGCAGGACGCCAAGCTGAGCCTGCTCAACACCAACTCGCTTGAGCGCATCATAGGACCACATCGCCGGCATCACGACGCTGACGGCTTTTGCCACACCTTCGTTGGGCAGGAGCAACCCACCAAAGAGAATCTGCGGAATCAGCACCAGCGGGACAAGACTCGTCGCCATTTCGGAAGTTCGCACCAGAGCCGAGATGGACAATCCCATCGCAATGCCCACCAAGTGGGACAGGAGCAGGTAGAGGAACAGAAGCCAAGGTGGACCGGGAACGGATTCCAGAACGGCGGTCATTCCGTATAGCAACGCAATCTGCACCAAGCCGATTACGGTGAGCATGAGTAACTTCGAGCCAACGTAGGGAAAGATACCCAGATTGACCATCCGCTCACGCTTGTAAACGCTAGCTTCCTTGATGATTTCACGCGCCGCATTCGAGCAGCCAAACCAGATTGCCGATAGGGACAAAACAAAGTAGGGAAAGTCTCGCGTCCAGTCGCTACCGACCGCCAGCGCGGTCAAGAGCGCGATGATCGGGGCCTGCCCAAAGAGAATGGCCAAGTTGAGGCGATCTGCCAGAAGCACACGACCATACCGCCCGGAAAGCACGGCCATCTGCCGCAAGCTTTGAAAGAACGTCAGATCATTGACCGCCGGACGGGCAGCAACCGGCGGCTTCTGTGAAAGTTCAGAAAGCGATTTGACGACGTATTTTTGATAAGCCGCCGAGGCAGCAAACTTGCGCTGCCATTCGATGGCGAGGTCATCTCGATTCGGATCGCCAAGCGTGTCGAAGAGTTCCTTGATGCTGGGAATGTTGAAGTACGTCAGGGCCTCCGCCGGCGGGCCAAACCACACCAGCCGCCCCCGCATCAGCACCACGATCTTGTCGAATAACTTGACGTTTTCCATGGCGTGGGTCGTCAAGATGACCGAGTGTCCACCCAGGGCGATGCGACGAAACAGATGCATGACCTTTTCTTCCGTGCCAGGGTCAAGGCCGGAGGTCGGCTCATCGAGAAAGATGATGCCAGGCTTCGTCACCAGTTCGACGGCAATCGAAACGCGCTTGCGCTGACCGCCAGAAAGCTGTCCAACCGGAACGGCTCGGCGCGTCGTCAACCCGGTCACATCCAGCACTTCGGCAATGATCCGCTCGATTTCCTCATCGCTGGTGTCGGATGAAAGCCGCATCTTGGCAACGTAGTAGAGCGTTCGTTCAACGGTGAGTTCACGGTGAATGATGTCGTCCTGCGGAACGTAACCGATGGATTGCTTGAAGCAGTTGATGTTGTCGTAAAGACTCAGGCCATTGATGAGCACCAACCCTTGATCGGCCGGACGCATACCGTTGAGCGCATCCATGAGCGTGGATTTGCCAGCGCCTGACGGACCCAACAGCCCCACAAATTCATTGGCTGGAATGGAAAGACAGATTTGGTCGAGCAACCGTATGGTTCCAGCCCCGTGGCGATCCCGGACTTCCTTTGTCAAGTTGACGACATCAATCCGCGCGCGACTGCGCGTATCAAAGACGGCTATGCCATCTGGTTCAAGCCGGAACAGGACAGGGCCGATTTGGACAATGTCATTAGCGCGCAGCCGGCAGCGTGTGATGCGTTGACCGTTGACATACACGCCGTTGGTGCTCCCCATATCCTCCAGTGTCCAGCCTTGGGCATCCCGGCCAAACACTGCGTGCCGCTTGGAAATCTGAAGGACATCAAGCTGAATGTCATTGTCGGAACTGCGGCCAACCGTCAGACGCCCAGGCGTTTTGCCCTGTGCGAACGCCTTGCGTGTCACGAAATTCTTGGCTTCCTGGATTTTTTGCGTCGTCGTTTGTGGAGCCAACACCACCGTATGCTCCACGGCTGGACTACTGCCTTGCGCAGCTCCTCCGGTGGTTTCACTTCCAGGCACAACGAAACGAAACTGCGCGCCGCCCAGACCAATCTCAATCAAGGCACCGGGTCGAAGTTGGGCCGGTGCGGCAATGCGATAACCGTCTACCAGCGTGCCGTTGAATGACCCTAGATCGCGCACAAAATAGGCATCTCCCTTTCGCTCGATAACGGCATGCCGCCGCGATACGGTTGGGAACTGTCGTGCGTCGAGGAGGATATGACTTCCCTCATCACGTCCGATCAGGGTAGCTTCGGCCGACAAGGTGAATCGGCTGGGCGCTGACCCGTTGAGCAGCTCAAGGTAAGCTGACTCACTTGATGGGGCCGACGGTTCCAGCGTTGAGGAGGCGTAACTGCCATTCACCGTCCCCATATCTGGATTCGTCAGAGCTGGCGTGGCACGGACCGCCGGTGGGGGAACGGCAGGCATCGGCTCTGGGGGTGCCACCGGATCAAAGCTCACGACCTGCAAGCTCGGACCACCAGCACTCAACTGGATGACATCACCAACCTGGATTGGCGTTGGCGAGTGGATACGCTGACCATTGACAAACGTACCGTAGGTGCTGCCGACATCCGCCACGGTCAGGACGCCGTTGCACCAGGCCACCTCAGCATGGCGCCGTGAGATGCCTTCATCCTGATCACTGAAGCAAAGCCGACAGACGCTGTGGTCGCGCCCAATCAAGAAACTCGTGTCAGATACGGTTACGCGCTCACCAGACTGCCTGCCGGTGAGATGCATCAAGACCAACTTCATGGCGTTTCCGTCTTCGTCGCATTTCTGTCTAGGTCGTTTCGGGTTTTGAGGTCTTTTGAAAAGTTATGTGTTGTCTTCCGACACACCACCGCCGGGCCGGGCTGGGTTTAGCCACACTTGGTTCAGCACAATGAGCGCCGCCGCCGCTAGGATGCTAAACCCCATTAACCAAACCGAATACTGATGCCAAGTAGCAAATGTCAGGCGGGTGGGATCATCGAGTGGAAGACTTTCCAACAGTGGACCCAATTTGGCGCGAATGGCTGCCAGCTCCCTTGAAACCACGAATTTTGAAACGGCCGCCGCCAGCGTCATGGCCACGGGCAGTCCAATGGACAGCCGTCCGACCCAAGTTGTAAAGGCTCTGGCCCGGATGACCATTCCAATCTGGATACCAATGAGTAAGAGCCCACACACCACCCCCCACCACTCCAATTTACCGAGCACACTGTTGACCATCGTCCCGGCCAATTGACGGGTGGGTAAAACCCCGAAAGCACTTGGGGCAACAGCGGCGCTAAAAAAGACCATCGCCCCAAACCACAGTCCCAGTACTAGGGACTGGCTCGCAACAAGCCAGCGGTCAACCAACGACGGATGGTTCTCGTGAGTTAGTGACACTGATCGTCGCGCCGAAGCGCTAGCCGGAGAAGCTGTAGCAGGAAGCATAGGCATCATCATACGGCAGTCGGGGTGGCGGACATGGAAGGTTCAGGAGAGCCATTGTCAGGGGCTCGCGGCGGCGAAACTGAGGTCACTGGCGGACCACTGCCATAACGGTAAAAGTCTGATTTTTCATAGTACTCAATAACAATACCGACTAAAACTTTTCCAACTGCCAGGGACGGCACGGTGAGAATGACCCCCAGGATGCCGAACAGATGGTGTCCAATCAACAACCCGATGATGACCAGAAATGGGTGCAAATCCAGGCGATCACCCAACACAAAGGGTGTTAGGTAGAAACTCTCGATACTCTGCACAACGACATAGACGCCAATCACCAAACCAAGGTGCAGAAACGATGGTGCATCAGAGAGGGCAAGCGTACAGGTGAGCAGCCCGGCTAGGAACGTCCCAATGTAGGGAATCAGGTGTCCAAACCCAGAGAGAAAGCCCAGTGACAAAGCGGATGGCACGCCCAGCAAGCTAAACCCAATCGTGTACAAAACGCTCATCGAAAAACACACGACGAGCTGCCCACGCACGAAGCTACTCAGCGCCAGTCCCACCTTCGAGAGCATGTCAGTGGCAGTAGCTCTGTGACGACCAGGGATCAATACCAACGCCCGCCGTTGCAACGTGCCCGCGTCTTTCAGCATGTAGTACACAAAAAAGGGAATCAGCAGCAGGTTGATCACACTCGTCGCAACGCCAATCGCATTTGAGAAGGTTGCGCTCAAGCCCGTCAGGAGTGGCTCTACCAAAGCCGAGGGATCGTCAATCCGTCCGCGAATGCTCTCTACGGCATGCTCATACTGGGTTGGGTAACGGTCGCGGAGGCTTTCCAGATAAGGCTGTACGATGGCCGTGACGCGCTGATAGCCCGCCGGCAGTTTCTTGGCAGCCTGTGTTAGCTGCTGCGCCAAGCTCGGCACAATGACAAACAGCGCTACGATCAATCCCATGACTGCGACGGCCATCGCGGTCAGCACAACCAATGTGTGCCGCAGGCCAGGCTGGTGAATCCAGCGGGACGTTGCGCTATCCAGCCAGTCCACAAGCGGTTTGATGAGGTAGGCCAGCGCCCCCGAGATGAGTAATGGGATAAAAACAGGCTGAAATATATAGGATAAACTCTTGAGGATTTCGGAAAGCAACCCCCAGACCACCAACAGCAAGAGCAGGGCCGCCAGCGATGGCAGCCACCGCGCCCAGCGCAACTGCCGCCACCCGACCGAGGGCGGCAGTGTTTTCCGAAACGCCATTTCATTGGGTGCTTCACTCGTTCCATCCACCAGTGGCGACTCCGTCATGATGGACGCCCCCCTGCCTGACGGCGAAAAGCTTGAACTTCACCTACGACAAACCAAATGTAATGCAAGCCGGAATAAAGCGTCATGACAAAAACAACGGCCACCCAGGTCGGCAGGAGTGGCCGGATTGCCGCCCAGACTTGGGCAATCAAGTACAGGACAATGAGCGCTACCTGGCAAAACGTGCTGATTTTGCCGGCCAATGATGGCTTGAAATCTTGAAAGCCGGTGACGTGCGCAATGATAGCCGCAGCAGTCACGATACCAATATCCCGCCCAATGACCACGCTGGACAACCACCAGGGAATCGGGACGTTCGCCTCAGAGGGAATCGCCATGACGATGTAACTAGAGAGCATCAGCAGTTTATCCGCAATTGGATCGAGCGCTTGTCCAAGCCGGCTCTGGGCATTCAGGCGGCGCGCCAACCAGCCGTCCACAGCATCTGACAGCCCGGCAAGGGCAAAGGCGGCCGTCGCCCACCAAAACCACCCGCGCAAAAAGCACACCACGAAAACCGGTACCAGGAGAATGCGAAAGAGGGTAATGACATTTGGAACGGTCAGAATGTCGCGGTAGTGGTCATCTGAAGGCGCGCGTGACTTCAACTCGCCACCTCTCCCGCAACGCTGACAGTTTCCCTGGCGAGGGACTCCATTGCCCGCTCCAGGTTTTCAGGGTTGCCCAGCAATACAGCGACATCGCCTGCTTCCAGCACAAAATCCGCATCTGGGTTCACCACAGTTTGTGTTCCACGCTGGACGGCGACAATGGTCACCCCACAAGTCGGGCGCAGCGCAAGCTCCCGCAGTGAGCGCCCGACGGCCGCCGCATTTGGCGGAAAACGCATGGCGGTCGTGGTGGCGTTTTCGATGATGGTCGCCAGCTCACTCATCAGCACCTCCCGCCCTGGGCACTCTGCATCCAGTAGCCGATAGCCCTCCCGGCGGATGGTTTCGACTTGCTGCTGAATATACGAGCGTGACAGACCGTATTCGCGCAGTACTCGTGCAAAAATTTCTAGACTGGTCTCGAACTCTTCTGGGATGACCTGTTGCACCCCCAACGTGTACAATCCGTTCATTTCCGAGACAAAGCGAGTACGCACAATGATGTGCAGGTTCGGATTGACCTCGCGGGCAAGCGCGGCAATGCGGCGGGTGGCCGTAGCGTCTGAAATTGCCACCACCATCACGCGGGCGCGCTCAATCCCGGCCGCGTGCAAGACCTCACGGCGCGTTCCATCGCCATACACAATCGGCTCACCGGCTTTTTTCCCAGCTCGAATGGACTCGATATTGAGTTCAATGATGCGGTAGGGAATGTTAGCAGCGCGAAGGACACGAGCCAGATTGCGTCCGTTGAGTCCATAACCGGCAATGACGACGTGACCACTCACCGGAGATAGCTCTGGCGACGCAACATCTGGCGCGTCCGGTATCCCGGTCCACCGACAAAACCGGTAGCCGAACGCCGGGGCAGCGCCGATCAAAAAGGGCGTGACCAGCATGGTCAGAATCGAGGCCGCAAGAAATATCTGGTAAGTATCGCCACCTAACAGCCCGGCATCCAAACCCACCTTGAGTAATACGAACGAAAATTCTCCAATCTGGGCAAGCCCCAGGGCGGCCGTCAGGCTGATGCGGGTTGTGCGGCCGAGGGCTTTGATGGCCGCAAAGGCAAGGAGCGTTTTGCCCACGAGAATGAGTGTCACTAACCCTAAAACCACCGGCCAAGCCACCACCAAAACACCAAGCGAGAGCAGCATCCCAACCGACACGAAGAAAATGCCGTTGAAAATGTCCCGAAACGGAAGAATGTCGGCCACAATTTGGTGACTATATTCAGACTCCGACAGCACCACCCCGGCAACAAATGCGCCCAGCGCCAACGACAGTCCCGCCTGCGCAGTCAGCCAGGCGGTGCCCAAACAAGCCAGCACGGCAAAACTGACAAACACTTCCCGACTGCGGAGCGTCACCAGCCAACGCAACAAAAAGGGAAAAATCCGCCGCGCCATGACGACAATGAGGAAGACCGACCCAAGCGCCAGCGCCATCGTCTTGAAGACGTAAAAAAGGTTGAGTTCACGTTGTCCGGCCAGGAGCGGAACGAACAACATCATTGGCACGATGCACAAGTCCTGGAACAGCAAAATGCCAATCGCCACCCGGCCGTACGGAGTATCTGACTCAGCCCGGTCCACATAGGTCTTGATGACAATGGCCGTACTCGACAGCGCCACGAGGAAACCCACGAAGACCGCCGGCGACCAGTTCAATCCGCCTCCATACCGCGCAAGCAGCATCGCTACCACTATCGTCAAGCCGACCTGTAAGCCACCGCCCATGAGGACGACGCGCTGCATGGCAACCAACTTTTCCAGCGAAAACTCCAGCCCGATTGTAAACAGCAACAGGACAACGCCAATTTCGGCTAGTGTTTCGACCGCGTGCACATCACCAATCACGCCCAGTCCCGACGGCCCAATCACAATTCCCGTCAGCATGTAGCCAATCAGGGTCGGCAGCCGCAGGCGTCCACAAACGAAGACAATCGGCAGCGAAATCAGTAGGAGCAACACCAGGTCCCGCAGCAAAGGAATGTCAACATGCATAAAGCGAGAACCTATTTACTATCCGCGCAAAGTCTGCACGTGATGCAGCCAGGTGTCGGCTGGGACGGTGGTTTGTTCGGCACGCGCTAGGTCGCGCAGCACCCACTGCCCGCTGGTAAGTTCGGTATCCCCAAGAATCAGGGCAAAGCGCGCGCCTAGTTTGTTGGCCAGCCGCAGCGCGCTTTTCAGACTCCGGGGCGTGGGGTCGAGCAGGGCCGACAGTCCAGCCCGACGCGCCTCACGGACGAGGCCCAGCGCGCGCTCGAACGCAACTTCGCCCAAGTGAATGACAAACAACGCCGGGCGGTCTTCCGGCACGCGGTCTGCCGGCAGGGTCAACACGACGCGATCCAGTCCCAGCGCGAAGCCAAAGCCCCTGGTCGGTGGCCCGCCCAGCGTCTCAACCAAGCCGTCATAGCGTCCCCCACCCGCCAGCGCGTTCTGCGAACCAATGGACGGAGCATGCGAAACAATTTCAAAAACGGTTTTCGTGTAGTAATCAAGCCCACGCACCAGACGCGCATCCACGACATAGGGAATGTCGGCGGCGTCCAAGTAACGCCGAACCGTATCGAAGTGCGTCCGGCATTCGTCGTCGAGAAAGTCCTGAATCGGTGGGAGCGCCGCAATGAGCGGTTGATCCTGTTCGGCCTTGGAATCGAGGATGCGGAGGGGATTGGTTTCGTAGCGGCGGCGCGAGTCTTCCGACAACGCATCCAGGTGATTGGCCAGCGCAGCGCGAATCGCGGCGACAAACGCGGCCCGACTGGCGGCATTGCCGACCGTGTTGAGGCGCAGCTCGAGGTCTGGCACACCGGCCTCCGCCAGGACGCCCATAACCAACTCGATGCCCTCGACATCCACCGCCGGATGGTCACTTGAGCCAAGCACCTCGGCCCCGATTTGGAAAAACTGGCGGTAGCGTCCCCGCTGCCCACGCTCGCGGCGGAACTGGGGGCCAATGTAGTACAGGCGCGCCGTTTCGACGTGCTTCCACATTTGATGCTGAATGTAGGCCCTGGCAACCGGGGCGGTGCTCTCCGGCCGCAAGGTCAGACTTTCGCCCTCCCGATCATCCCCGGCGCGGTCGCGCCACGTGTACATTTCCTTGGTTACAATGTCGGTTTCCGCGCCAACGCCACGGGCAAAGAGTTCGGTTCGCTCGAAGATGGGCGTCCGAATTTCCTGAAACCCATAGCGCCGGAACCAATCCTGTGCAATGCGCTCAACCAACTGAAAACGGTGAATGAAGGCCGACGCATCAGCGTCGTTTGACAATGATGCCGGTAACAAATCGCGGGTGTAAGCAGCCGTTCGAATCATGAACCGGAATCTAAATCAGCCAGTGACAGATGAAAACCTAGACGCGCCTCCGCTTTCGCCAACGGCAAGCGTCATGTTACATAGCAAGTAGCTGCGGCGGCCGTCGCGGCTGGCTTGTCTATCTCTCCCTCGTCACTGGGTGTGCTGGCATGGAGTTTATTGAAAAAGTCCGCTTGATGGATGCCTCGGCAATCCAGCGCGCGCTGGCGCGGATGGCCTCCGAAATCGTCGAACGCAATCGTGGCGTGGCAAACTTGGTCATTGCGGGCATTCGTCGGCGCGGCGTCCCCCTGGCCGAGCGCATTGCGGATGCCATTGAGAAACTCGAAGGGGCGCGTCCTCAGTTGGGTGTTCTGGACATTACGCTCTACCGTGACGACCTGTCGCTGGTGGCACCCAAACCGGTCATCAACGCGACTGCCATGCCGGATGACCTCACCCAAGCAACGGTTGTCATTGTGGACGACGTGCTCTATACGGGCCGGACGATTCGCGCAGCTCTCGATGCCCTGTTTGACCTGGGCCGCCCCCGGCGGGTGCAGTTGGCGGTTCTCATTGACCGGGGACACCGGGAAGTTCCGATTCAGGCAGACTTCGTCGGTGAGCGCATTCCGACCAAAGCCACGGAAATCGTCAAGGTCATGGTGGCGAGCATAGATGATGCCGAACAAGTCATCATCGTCGAACCGGCGCCCACCGGCAGCGGTGAATCTACGGCCTGAAAGATGTACTGATGAAGGACCTGCTTGACACCGGTGATCTGTCACCGGCGCTGGTCGCGGAGCTGCTTGACCGAGCGACGGCATTTTTGCCACCCACGACCGCTCCAGAAACCGTCCGTGCGCCTGTCCGCGACAAGCATCTAGTCACGCTCTTTTCGGAGGCTTCGACCCGGACGCGCACTTCTTTTGAGTTGGCGGCCAAGCGATTGGGCCTGAAAGTCGTCAATATCGTCGTCGGCATGTCCAGTTTGGCGAAGGGGGAAACCCTGCGGGATACCATCCTGACCCTCGATGCCATGCTGCCGGATGTCGTTGTCGTGCGGCATGCGGTGGCTGGTGTGCCGCACTTCATGGCGCGGCTTTCGCGGGCACATTTCATCAATGCCGGCGATGGCGAACATGAGCATCCCACCCAAGCCCTGCTCGATGCCTTCACGCTGCGCCGCCATTTCAATCGGCTGGAAGGACTTGAAATTGCCATTCTCGGCGATATTCGGCACAGCCGCGTTGCGCGGTCAAACGTCCGGCTCCTGGCGATGATGGGTGCGCACGTTCGCTTGGGTGGTCCGCGTACCCTGCGTGCGCCAGGTATTGAGCGTTTTGCCGATCCGTGGTCGGGGACGGTACGTGTCACCGACTCGCTACGGGAGGCCTTGGACGGGGCAGACGCCGTCATGGTGTTGCGCATCCAGCAGGAACGTCTCGATGGGGCTTTTTTCCCTTCACTGGGTGAGTACTTCACCCACTTTGGCCTCACTTCGGAACGACTTACCTGGGCCAAACCCAACGCTTTGGTGCTTCACCCTGGCCCGATCAACCGCGAAGTCGAAATTGCCTCGGATGTTGCTGATGGGGTTCAATCGGTCATTCAAGCGCAAGTGACGCATGGCGTTGCCGTGCGCATGGCGCTCCTTGACTGGCTTCTCTCACCTGAGAAGTGAGAACGTGACACAGGCATTCCTGCCTGTGCGTCGGCTTCAGAATGTGACACGGCATTCCTGCCTGTGCCTTCGCGCCAAAACTCAGCTTCACTTCAGGAAAGTCCTGGCAAACCACCTGCCCGCGAGTTTTCAGGCTTGCTTTTCAGATGGATTTTTCTTCATTCTGCGTAATAAAGATTTTCCCAACTCGACAACCAGGAACGTAGCAACTCATATGAGCATTCTTGTTGTAGGGACCGTTGCATTTGATCATGTCAAGACGCCGTTTGACGAACGCGCCAACGTCTTGGCAGGCGCGGCGACCTACTTTTCCATTGCGGCTTCATTTTTCACGCCCGTCAGCATTGTGGGCATTGTTGGCGACGACTTTACCGCCGAGCATGAGCGTGTTTTCGATGCGCGGGGCATTGACTTGTCTGGGCTTGAGCGGCGCGCGGGCGGCAAGACTTTTCGCTGGACGGGTGAATATGGCTACGACTTCAACACCCGGACGACGCTCGACACCCAACTCAACGTGTTTGCTGACTTCCAACCCCGCATTGCTGACGCCCAGCGCGACATTCCCTATCTTTTTCTTGGCAATGCTCACCCAACACTCCAGCGGGAGGTGCGCCAGCAGAGCCGCGCCCGCCTGACCGCCATGGACACCATGGATTTCTGGATTCACGGCACGCCGAATGAGCTGCGCGAAACGCTCCGGTGCGTAGATGTGCTCATCATCAACGATGAGGAAGCGCGCCAGTTGGCCCGTGACCCGAATGTTATCCGGGCTGCCAAAGCCATTATGGCCCTGGGGCCGAAGCGCTTGATTGTCAAACGCGGCGAGTATGGGGCAACCCTCTTTGGGCAGGACTCTTTCTTTGCGATTCCTGGCTTCCCACAGGAAAACGTCATTGACCCAACCGGCGCGGGGGATACGTTTGCCGGCGGCGTCAT
Source organism: Chloracidobacterium validum (assembly GCF_018304825.1). Lineage (NCBI taxonomy): Bacteria > Pseudomonadati > Acidobacteriota > Blastocatellia > Chloracidobacteriales > Chloracidobacteriaceae > Chloracidobacterium > Chloracidobacterium validum. The sequence continues at coordinate 88,414 of NZ_CP072648.1, read as the reverse complement.
GGGTTATCTTGCCGCCACCGGGAGCAGTTTGGACGAAGAAGCGTTGCGCAAAGCCATGATCTACGGTTCGGTCATGGCGTCATTCACCATCGAAGCCTTTGGAACGGAGCGATTGCTGGCGCTCACCCGCGAAGAAATCAACGAGCGTTACCGGCAATTCAAAACCATGACGTATTTTGACAGCATAGAACACAGCTTCTAAAACACATTGCGTCATACCAGGGAGGTATCGCCATGCAACCCCCGCTTACGATCGACATGCTCCTTGCCTTGGCCTGCTCCAAAGGCGCGTCTGATCTACACATCAAGGCCGGAAGTCACCCATTCATTCGCGTGAATGGTGAACTGCTACCACTGGTGGATGTCCAGCGCCTGACGCCTGAAGATACACTCGCCATGGCGTTTAGCATTATGAACAACCGCCAAAAACAGCGCTTCAAAGATGCCTGCGAGGTAGACATTGCCTATGGTGTTTCTGGCTTGGGGCGCTTTCGGTGCAATGTTTTCCAGCAGCGCGGCGCGGTGGGCATGGTCTTCCGCGTCATTCCGATGGCGGTGCGCCCCGTTGCGGAGTTGCAGCTCCCGGCCGTGATTGAGAAAATTGCCGAAGAACGGCGCGGACTGGTGCTGGTGACCGGCACGACTGGTTCAGGGAAATCCACGACGTTGGCGGCAATCATTGACTGCATCAATCGCAACCGGACGGAACACATCATTACCATCGAGGACCCGATTGAGTTCCTGCACCGCGACCGCCGCTCGTTTGTCAACCAGCGCGAAGTGGATGTTGACACGCGAAACTTCCACGAAGCCCTGCGTGGCGCGCTCCGCCAGGACCCGGATGTTATTCTCGTGGGTGAGATGCGTGACCAGGAAACGATTGAAACCGCCCTGACGGCTGCCGAAACCGGTCACTTGGTGCTCTCTACGCTGCACACCTTGGACGCCACGGAAACGATTACGCGGATCGTCTCAATCTTTCCTCCCCACCAGCAACAAGCCATCCGCCTTCAGCTTGCATCCGTCCTCAAAGCGGTGATTTCCCAGCGGCTCGTCCGAAACAAGGACGGCACGGGGCGTGTTCCGGCGGTTGAAGTCCTGATTTCAACGTCTTATATCCGCGATTGCATTGTGAACCAGGAAAAGACATCCCATATTCGAGATGCCATTGCCCAAGGCACATCGCAATACGGCATGCAAACCTTCGACCAATCCCTTCACGATCTGCTCAATCGTGGTCTGATCTCCTATGACCAAGCGTTGTCAGGGGCGAGTAACCGGGATGAGTTTATCCTGCGCACAAAGGGCATTCAGACGACGAGCGATCAAGCCCGGGAGGAAATGGAAAAGCTCATCACGACGCGCGCTGGAGACATCAGCCTGACACCGAACCCACCCGCAACGCCGCCGATTAGCCGGTACTGATCTGGTCAGTCGTCATGCACTAACTTGGGATGACCTGACCGAGGTTAGGGGCTGACGCCGCGACTGGTGGACAGGGCAGCCGGACGCGAAACTCTGACCCCACCCCCGGCGTGCTATCCACCGAGATGTCACCGCCGTGATTGAGAACCAGATGCTTGACAATGGCCAGCCCAAGCCCGGTTCCACCCACCTCTTGGGACCGTGACTTGTCCACTCGGTAAAGGCGCTCAAAAATTCGGGGCACGTGTTTGGCCTCGATGCCAACGCCGGTGTCCCGGACTGCAATCAGCGTGCGCAACTCGCCGTCGGAAGCGGCCGTGATCACCACTTCCCCACCGGGACGATTGAACTTCACCGCGTTGATGATGAGATTCATCAGAATTTGTTCAAGTGCCTGTGGGTCGGCCTGAACCTGAATACCTGGTGGGACGTCGTTGCGGAATGTCACTTGGCGGGCTGTGGCTTCGGGAACGACCAGGACGGCGAGGTTGTCCACAAACGCCTTGAGGTCAATGGATGCCGGTTCAAGTTTGAATTCACCGGCTTCAATTGCCGACAGGTCGGCAATATCGCGCACCAGATTCTGCATGCGCATGGCGTGCTTGTTGATAATGCGCAAGAACTGAAGGTTGTTTTCGCCATCATAGAGTGCGCCATTGAGCAGGGTTTCCACGTAGGCCAGAATCGAGGTGAGCGGCGTCCGAAGCTCGTGTGACAGATTGGCGAAAAACTCGCGGCGGACGCGCTCCAGCCGGACAAGCTGCGTCACATCGAAAAACACCCCGATGGCGCCGACCACCTCATGGGCTGAAGGCATGATCAGGGGGGTGGCACGGAAACTGAACGTGCGCTCTTGAATGCCAAAAATCTCCAGATTGGCGTCGAATGGGCGGCTTTCTTCCAAAACCTGGCGAAAACCATCGTGAACGGCTTTATTGCGAGTGATGTCAATCAAGCGCAGAGGGCCGGTCATGACCGGCGAAAGGTTGAAGACATCAACGGCGGCCTGGTTGTAGAGAACGACCTCCGTTTGGCGATCAATGACGATGATGCCTTCCCGAAGCGAGCCAAGCACGGCTTCAAGCAGCGGCTGGGAATACTGATCAAGTCGAAAACTCATGACACCTAACTCATGGTTTTTTCGAGGTCTTTGTGGCCTTGACGGGCGCTTTATCGGCTTCGACGGGCTTGCTGGCCTCGACAAAGCGGTAGCCGATGCCAACAGCGGTCTCGATGTAGCCTTCTATGCCTAGCTTTTGACGCACCCGGCGGATGTGCACGTCGAGGGTGCGCGTTTCACCGTCGTAGTCAATCCCCCAGACGCGATCCAGCAGGTATTCACGGGTGAGGACGCGCCCCTTGCTTTGAGCCAGAAGCTTGAGGAGGGCAAATTCCTTGCGGGTCAGGTTGATCTCTGCCCCCTGACACCGAACGATAAAGTGGCTGTAGTCTATGAATAACGTCCCATCATCGTAGATCGCCGCCGTGCTTCCCTCGGTTCGGCGCAGAATGGCGTTGATGCGCGCCATCAACTCACGAACGCTAAAGGGTTTGGTCACATAGTCATCCGCGCCCAGTCCCAGCCCGTGAATTTTGTCCGTTTCATCCGTTCGCGCCGTGAGCATGATGATGGGCACGTGCGATGTGGACTCTTCACGGCGAAGCCGCCGGCAAATTTCAAAACCGCTCATGAGCGGAAGGTTGAGGTCTAGCAAAATCAGGTTGGGCGGGTGCTCCAACACGGTTCGGAGTCCGGCCTCCCCGGTCGTGGTAATCGTGACGACAAAGCTCCCCTCTTGTTCAAGGTTGTAACGAATGGACTGGGCAATGTCCGTATCATCCTCGATGATGACGATGCTTCGCTTCATTGCAGGCGTGTCTCCTTTGCGCCGGTTGCATTTACTCGCCCTGCCAAGCGTCTGGGGTATGCTTAATGGCGCGGCCCTCGGCCAGGTAAACCACTTGTTCACAAACATTCGTGGCATAGTCGGCAATCCGCTCCAGGTGCTTGATGACAAACAGCAACTCCGCCGCGCGGACGACCGCGGTGGAATCCTTGGTCATGAAAGCCGTCAGCTCGGCAAAGATGCGGCGGTACAGAATATCTACCTCGTCGTCCCGCCGAATCGTCTGGCGGGCCTTCGCCGCGTTGCTTTGGGTCAGCGCATCCAAGGCGTCGGCCAGCATCTTTTGGACAAGGTCTCCCATCCGTGGCAACGCAATATATGGCTGTAGCTCCGGCTCGTCGTTGAGGCGCAGCGCGTGGCGGGCAATGTTGACGGCGTGATCGGCGATGCGCTCAATCATCGGCGTGGTGCGGAGCACCCCAATGACAAACCGCAAGTCAGCCGGACTGAGCTGCGCGGCCTGGATGAGCAAGTTGGCACAGGTTTCGTCAATCTCTGATTCGACGGAATCAATCACATCGTCGTCCCGGATGACCTGCTCGGCCAGCACCGAGTTGCGGCGGATCAGCGCCTCCAGCGACCGTGAGAGTGAATCTTCCGCCTGCCCACCAAGGAGCAAGACCTTTTCACGCAACCCCTGCACCCGCGCGTCCAGTGCGAAGGTATCCATTTTTTCGTACCCCCTATGGACGCTTTCGATTCTTTCCCGGCGAGATACATGACATACCAGGCCGGCCTGCTGTGTCGCCATGCGCGCAAACCAAAAGCTTGCTAATCTAGAACTTCAGTTACTTCTTAGCCTAAGAAGCGTCCATTACATCAATGTAACACAGTCGTAAATTCGGGCGAAGATGATTCCCATACACTAAAGCCCAGGGCCATTTGGCGTTGCCAAATTCGTATTTTTGGAGAAATGCCCGTGCAGCTTTCATTTTTTCGTATTCACATTGCCTGGCTGTTGGTGGCGAGTCTGCCGCTAACGGGACTGGGGCAGTACCCTGAGGGGAAAAAAGTCAACATCGCTCACCGGGGCGCATCGGCGTACGCTCCAGAGCACACCCTGGCGGCCTACCGCTTGGCTATCGAGCAGGGCGCGGACTATGTCGAGCCGGATTTACAGGTCACGAAAGATGGCGTGCTGGTTTGCTTGCATGATGCGACCCTGGAGCGGACGACAAACGTTCGGACGGTGTACCCCGACCGTGGACGCACGGAAACCGGCCCGACGGGCCAGATACGGCAGGTCTGGCCGGTTGTTGATTTCACGCTGGATGAAATCAAACAACTCGACGCCGGGGCCTGGTTTGGACCGCAGTTTGCCGGTGAGAAGGTACTGACCTTTCAGGAAATGATAGACGCCGTCCGCGGCAAGGCCGGGATTTACCCGGAAATCAAGCACCCGGCGCGGTACGCCGCGCTAGGGTTCGACCTGCCCAAGTTGCTCTATGAGGCGCTCAAGAAAAACGGACTCGACCGGCCCGGGGCCGACCCGCGCACACCGGTTATCATCCAGTCGTTCGAGGCGGATAGTCTGCGGCGGTTGCGCCGGCTCGGCTGTCGGCTGCCGCTCGTCTTTCTCATTGACGACGAAGCGCCTGGCGACTGGATTTCCCCTGGCGGGATGCGCCGGATTCGCCGGTTTGCCACGGGCGTCAGTCCGTCCAAGCAGATTGTCGTCCGGCAGCCGGAAATGGTCGGTTGGGCGCGCGCGGCCGGATTGTCCGTCACGCTGTACACCTTCAAGTCAAACGCAACCGGCGAGTTCCCCGACGTGGAAGCCGAAATGCGGCACTTTCTGTATGAGCGCAACGTGGACGCCGTGTTCACGAACAACCCGGATCGCTTTCCGCGGCAAGGGCGTCCAGAATAGCGTTCAGCGTGCGCGCGAGCGCCGCACAGGCAGCCGGGAAGTTCCACTGCTGGCGGTGGCGGTCGCCGGTGACGTTGCTGATGGCGCGAAGCGCCGCATAGGGAACGCCAAACTGCCTGGCCGTCCACGCCACGGCCAGACCTTCCATGTTTTCAACCGCGGCCGCGGCGCGCGACGCCATGGTGGCGGCATCGGCGTCGGTGCCCGAGCAGCACTGAACCGTTGCAAACGGCACGCGCGGCGCGGGCGCGGCTTGCCTCGCAACCCAGTCTGCCCACGGCGTGTCAAACACGAGACGATTAGGAACGTCATCCGTGAGCGGGAATCCCAAGCCACCCAAATCACGGTAGCCGTCGGGCGTGACGATACCAGCTTGGGGATCGCATTCGCTGAGCGCCACGACAACATCACCGACCCTGAGCTGGGCATCGGGATATGCGCCGCCAACGCCTGCGTGAAGCAGCGCGGCAAAGGATTGGCGACTAAGCGTCAGCGTCGTTGCCGCGGCCGCGCGCACCGCGCCTACGCCGGTGACCAGAACAACGATTTGTGGACTTACCGACACAAGTTGACCAACCGGTAGCTGTGCAACCGGCAGCTCTATCCACCGACCAAAGGCATCCTGAAGCTCGGTGGCGACGGCTGTGACAATGAGCAGCGGCGAAAAGCGGAAAATTTCGGGCACTTTTTTCAACCTCAAGCGTGAAAGTAGGCATCAAGAGAAATCAAAACGCTGACTGCGTTTCATTGTGAGGTCGTCCTATGGGTAAAGCTACGTCCAAAAAGAATCCACGTATCAAGGCGCTTGAAGAACAGCTCGGAGGGACAACGGCTCAGATGCTTGACCGCCTCATGCGCGAAGTCGTGCGCGCCCGAACGGCGGCAAGCGATGCCCTTCGGCGGCTTCGTACCAAATCGTCTGATGAGCAGGCGCTGGAAGACTTTCGGCGCGCCCGGCAAGCGGTCATCCACCACCGGCAGCGTCTGCTGCGCGTCTTGGAAGCGCACACCGAAAGTTGTTAGGCATGACGGGTAAGCTCTGGCCGGTGCAGCCGCGCTGAACACGCTTCTCTTTGGTCAGGCCAATCCGCCGTGAGGGCCGGGATGTGACCACCGCAGCGGAACAACGACCAAGCGTCAGCCACGCGCAATGAGCGGCCCACTCGCAGCAGGTTGATGGAAAGTTGGCATCAGAGCTTAGGTCTCTGATGCCAGTCCAAGGCTCGATGCGGATGTTGGCCGAGCGGATGGCAAGCGGGGTGAAGCGTTGGGGTCAGGCGTTTTGGCTCGCGCCGGCGGCTTGGTGGCACAAGGCTTGACGTTTCGCGGCTTGGCTTCGCGCGCTTCCCGACTTCGCCTTGGGCAACCATCCCGCTACACTGGGGATACATCACGGACTGCGCCGGTTGCATCCCTACGCCTATGCCCATTGCTATCCTTGAAATCCAACGTTTCGTAGCCAGCCTCTTTGTCTTTGCGGCAACGCTGACCACCGATCTGCGGACGCCCCCGGCGGTTCAGGCGGCAACCGATGCCACGACCAGTGAGCGGTCACCGCGGACACCCTTTGAAGCCCGCGTGACAGCGCAGCGCATCCAAAGGGCCGTCGAAGAGCGGCGCTATGCCGGCGCGTTACGCGATTTAGCCCAGTTTGCCGAGGCGGCGCCGCAGCTTTATACGGTCAACAACTACGACTACTTGCAAGCGCGGCTGCTGCACCAAACCGGTGAGTTGCCCCGCGCCAAAGCCCAGTACGAAAACGTCATGCAGCGCCCCGGCGGGCAAATGTTCACGCCGTACTGCCTCAAATACCTGGCCGAGATTGCGCGCCGCGAGGCGCAGGAAGGCAAGTCACCCACCCGTGCCGCCGAGCAACGGCACCTGACGCAACTGGTTCGTGACTTTGGTAGCCATCCGGCTGCCCGTAACGCCCGGCTCCGGCTGGCCGAAAGTTACGCTGCCGACGGGCAACTCGACCGTGCCATCCCACTGTATCGCCAACTCGCGCCGCAGAGCCGCGAGTACGAAGCCCGGCTGGGTCTGCTGCTGCGCCGTGCCGGCAACGAAGCCGAAGCGCAAGCCATCTTTCGCCGCCTGCTTGCCACCGGCAAGGACGACGCCGCGCTCCTGGCGGCCGAACAGCTCGACGCACAAGGCGATACCGACCTGTCCCCGGCCCAGCGCCTGGCGCGCGCGCGGCTGTACCTGGTCAATCGCCACACGGAAGGCGCGAAACGGCACTTCCGCGTCCTGATTGAACAGCTTCCCCCTGTTCCCAGCCGCCCCGAGGCGCTGTGGAGCGTCGGACGTGCCTTTTTCATCGAAGAGAATTGGGATGAAGCAATTCGCTGGTTCGACCGGGCGCACGAGGAATACCCCACGTCGCCGGACGGAGAAAAGGGTTACTACCAAACCGGCCATGCGCTGCAAAACGCGGGACGTTACCGCGAAGCCGTGGCGCGGTACGCAGCCTTCATTGCCGAATATCCCAACAGCGAGTTTCTAGGCGGCGCGCATCTCAACGCGATTGATACCCTGCGCATGGCCGGTGACACCAAGGCCGCACTGGACTGGTGCGACCGGACAGAAAAACGCTTTCCGCGCGAGCTGGCCGGTGTGACCGCCCGTTTTCAACGGGTCAAGATTTTGCTTTCACAGTCGGAGTTCGGTGCGGCGCTCGGCGTGCTCGAAACGCTTCAGCAGACGCCGCTGAACCGGCGCGGGCCGGGTTCGACCAATGCAGCCGAAGTCGCTTTCCTGCGCGCGCTCTGTCTGGAACGGATGGGACGGCTTGGCGAGGCCGTTGACGCCTACCTGGCCTTACCTGACACCCGCACCAGCTACTACGGGCAACTGGCCACGGAGCGGCTGCTCGCGCTGGTTGCTGACACCAAGGCGCGCGCCGTCACCGCCCAACGCCTGGCAACCTTGACCCAACGGCAAGACAAAGACGCCCTCCACCAGGCGCTTCGCCTGACGGCCGACCCGCTCGAACGGCAGAAGCTGTTCAACCGGCTCGAAACCCTCTACCAGCAACGACCAGCTTACGCCCGCGCCTGGACATACAGCGCGCCGGAGCTTGGACGCCAGGTCATCCTCACGGCGGAAGCTGCCCCGGCCACTCGCAAGCCCGTGGAAGAGTTTTGTTTTCTTCGCCTCTACGATGACGCCCTGCCCTTCGTGGACATCAGCGAGGCCTTTGCGCAGGCGGCCTATGCCGGCCGCGGCGACCAGGCCTGGAAGGCCCTGGCCTATGGCGAGCCAACCCTGGGGACATTGCCAGAGGATTTTCGGCTGGAGGTCATGCCGCGGATGGTTGCCGAACTGCTCTACCCAGCCCCCTACCGGGATGTGCTGGTCGAACAGGCGCGCCGGCGCAACGTGGACCCGCGCCTGCTTTTGGCGATTGCCCGGCAGGAGTCGCGCTTCAATCCCGGCGTGAAATCGCCGGTCGGAGCGCGTGGCATGTTCCAGTTCATTGACACCACGGCCGACCGAACCGCCCAGAAACTCAACCTCACCGATGTCACCCGAACCGATCTCTACGAACCGCGCTTTGCCATTCAGCTTGCCGCGCAGTACGTGGCGGAGCTGTTCGCGTTGTTCCCAGCTCACCCGGCCGCCGTTGCGGCCGCCTACAATGGCGGCGAGACGGCGACGGCACGCTGGCGCGCGCGCGCCGGCAATGACCAGGCACGCTTCGCGGCCGAGGTTGGCTACGCCGAAACGAAAGACTATGTTTTCAAGGTCATGACCAACTACCGCGCCTACCGGCAGTTGTTTGACGAAGACCTGCGTCCACGGCGCGCTTAAACCAATCGTTTGAGGTGAACGCTACCGGCTCGTCACCCTAGCGTTTTGAGAACTGGCATTGTCAGACCAAACGACTTCCCCTGCCCCAGCCCCTTGGCGCACGGTGGTACGCCTCTATCTGGAAGGCCCCAGCCTGCGCATGCTGCTCTTGGGCTTTGCTGCCGGATTGCCGCTGTTGCTGGCCCTTAGCACGTTGGGGTTTCGGCTGCGTGAGGCCGGCATTGAACTTGATGCGATTGGGTACGCCAGTTGGGTAGGCCTGGTCTATGGCTTCAAGTGGAGCTGGTCGCCGCTGGTTGACCGACTGCCGCTGCCCGGACTGACCACCACGCTTGGACAACGCCGCGGCTGGCTCCTGCTGGCACAATTGCTCGTGGCCGGGGGACTGGTCGGACTAGCCCTAACCGACCCGCGTCAAGCGCTGGGCCGGGTCGTGTGGCTGGCCTTGCTCGTCGCCTTTGCTTCCGCTACGCAGGATATTGCGCTCGATGCCTACCGAATCGAATCGGCCGAAGCCAATCGCCAGGGCATCCTGGCCGCGACCTACCAAACCGGCTACCGCCTGGCCATGCTCTGGGGGAGCGCCGGGGCACTCTGGATGGCGGCCCGCTACGGTAGCCCGGATGGCTACAGCCCCGCTGGTTGGCGCGTAGCATACTTGACCATGGCCGCCTCGATGCTGGTGGGCGTTGTGACGGTGCTTTGGTCGCGCGAACCGGCGATCAGCCGCCCGCCAGCGGCACAGCGCCTCATCCCCTGGCTGCGTCAGGCCCTTGTCGCTCCCTTTACCGATTTTTGGCATCGCTATCGGTGGCAAGCCCTCCTTACCCTGACCCTCATTGCGACTTATCGCCTGAGCGATACGGTCGTGGCCGTCATGGTCAATCCCTTTTACGTGGATGCCGGTTATCGCAAAGCGCACATCGCGCTGGTCAGTTATACCTACGGCACCGGCATGACGCTGACCGGCACGTTTCTCGGAGGCGCGTTGGTGGCCCGCTGGGGACTGGAGCGCGTGCTGCTGCTCGGCGCGGTGTTGAGCGCCGGCACAAACCTGCTCTTTGCCGCATTGAGCCTCGTTGGACCACATCTCCCGGCCCTGGCGCTGGTCATCTCTGCCGAATACCTTGCGACCGGCTTGGCGGCCGCGGCCTTTGTGGCCTACTTGTCGTCACTGACCAATCTTGGCTACTCCGCGACGCAATACGCTTTGCTGAGTTCCCTGATGCTCCTGCTGCCAAAGTGGGCGGCGGGTTTTGCCGGAAAAGCCGTGGCGACACTTGGCTACACCAAGTTTTTCGTCGGAACGGCCCTGCTCGGCATCCCGGCCGTCGGACTGGCACTGGTCATTCTGTGGCTGGGGCGCGCTCAACGTCCCCATCCTGAGTCCGGCGGCACTGCCCGGTGACTACAGCATGGGCGACAGCAGACGCGCCGCCCCATCCCGCAGCCGAACCGCCAGCGGACGCGCCTGCAACGCTTCGGCCGTGACGGGAATGGACGCCTGGCAAACCGCGCAAAACAGTGCATCCATGCGCTGCGCCAGCTCGGTGTCATAGACTTCCAGATTGAACTCGAAGTTGAGCCGCAAACTGCGTGGATCCCAGTTGGCGGAACCAAGGCACAGCCAGCGACCATCTACGACCATCAGCTTGCTGTGGTCAAACGGACCCGGCCGTTCCCAAATCCGCGCGCCGTGTTCAAGTACCTGCCAGTAGTGCGCCCGCCCGGCCCACTGCACCAACGGATGGTTGTTCTCAACTGGGGTGAGAATGTCCACCGTGACGCCCCGCAGTGCGGCGGCGCTCAACGCCGACAGGAGCGACTGATCCGGAACAAAGTAGGGCGTCCAAATCCGTACTGTCTGCCGCGCCACGCTCAACGCTCCGAGAAAGACCCAGCGCAGGCGTTCGAGCATTTCATCTGGTCCGGCTTCGATGCCACGCGCCAGCGCCGCACCGACCGGAACGAGCGAGTTCGTTCCCCAGAAGCCGGTGTCGAGCCGCTCCTGAGTCGTGAAGTACCAGTCGTCGGTGAACGCTTCGATCATGTGACGGACGACCGGCCCCTCCACACGAAAGTGCAGTTCCCGAAAGGCCTGCGCCGGTTGCTCGGGTTTCCAGTACGGTCGGTGGATATTCATGCCGCCGGTGAAGCCAACCTGGCCGTCAACGATGAGCAGTTTTCGGTGATTGCGCAGATTTGCCGCGTGGAGCCGGGCCGGCAGGACCGGTGGGTTGAACGACACCACCGGCAGCCCAGCGGCTTTGAGAAATTTGAAGGCGGAGCCGCGCACTAGCCGGACGTACACATCGTCAATGAGGATGCGAATGCTTACGCCGCGCCGTTGCGCGGCAAGCAGCGCTTCCACGAACAGTTCGCCAATGCCCTCGCGGTCGAAAATGTAGGTCGCCAGCGCAATGCTGTGTTGTGCCTGCGCGATGGCGTCCAGCATGGCTGGGTACGTCTGCTCGCCATTGAGCAGCGGTTCGATGTGGTTTCCAGCCAGTAGCGGTTGCCCGGTCACTTCCCGAACCAGCCGCGCCAGCCCGCCAAGGTCATCATCGGCCAGCGCCTCGGTTTGATCCTCGCCGGCCGCCGGTGGCAGCGTCGGCAGCGCTACGGCAGCGCGCAGTCGCTGGGCGCGGCGCTGCAAGCGGTTGATCCCAATGAGTAAGTAGAGCACCGGCCCGAGAACCGGCAAAAACCAAGTCACCAGAAGCCACAGGAGCGCCGAACGGGCTTCCCGCTTGTACAGTAGCGCATGACCAGAAACAATCAGGCTGGTCGCTCCGGTCAGCAGGAGCGCTACCCACTCAAACCAAGCCGTATCCATTGAACCAGGCTTTCCAGGGCGACCGGTGCGCGGCCGCCGTGAGCCGCGTCCAGCCTCACAGTGATTGGCGCACGAGCTGTTCGCCAAAGTCGAGCAAAGCTTGCATTTTTTCGGTCGTCGTGGCCTCGCTATAGACACGCACCAGCGGTTCGGTGCCCGAGGCGCGAAACAGCAGCCAGCTTTCGTCGGCGAAGTGCAACTTCACGCCGTCGAGCGTCCCAACCGCGCAGACCGTATCTCCGGCAATCCTGGCCGGCGGATCGGCCGTCAGGCGCTCGATGAAGGCAATGCCCTGCTCGATGTGGTCAAGCGTCAGATCGCGCCGGTCATAGGCAAAGTGGCCAAACTCGGCTGCGATGTCGGCAACTAGTTCGGAGGGCTTTTTGCCAAAGGCCAGGACGGCTTCCAACACGAGCAAGCCACTGAAAATGCCATCCCGTTCGGGAATGTGCAGCTTGCAGCCCAGTCCGTTGGATTCTTCGCCACCGCATAGAATGTCCTGCGTACGCATCAGCGCCGCAATGTGCTTGAAGCCAACCGGCGTCTCATAGGTCGGCAGCCCGTGCCGTTCGGCAATACGTTTGACAACAACGCTTTGGGAAACCGTTCGGGCGATGCCGCCGGTCAGCCCGCGCTTGCGGATCAGGTACAGCGCCAGCATGGCCAGCAGGCGGTGCGTATTCAGGTACGCCCCGGTGTCATCCACCGCGCCGACGCGGTCGGCATCGCCATCAGTTGCCAGCCCCAGGAGTGCGCCCCGCTGCGCGACCGCATCGCACAGGGGTTGGAGCTGCGGCATCATCGGTTCGGGGTGAATGCCGCCAAAGTAGGGATCGCGTTCGGCCCGCAGCGTCGTGACGCGCAGCCGTCCGCCCTGAAGCAACCGCTCGATGTAGCGTCCGCCAGCGCCGTACATTGAATCTACGAGCACTTCACCATCGAAGGCGCGCAGGCGGTCCAGGTCAACCAGTTCGCCCAAGCGCGCCAGATAGGTTTCCGATGGCGGCACGTACTGCACCTGTCCTGCGGCCAGCGCTTCGCGCAGGGGCATTGCTCGGGGCTGGTTGGCGTCCAGGCGGGCTTCGACCTGAACGGTGTATTCCGGCGGGGCCGAACCGCCAAAGGGCAGCTTGATTTTGAAGCCGGAAAACTGGGGTGGGTTGTGGCTGGCCGTAATCACGATGCCGCCACGCGCGCGCTCGGCATAGCAGTCGTAAGACACCATCGGCGTCGGCACGAACTGATCATAAACACGCACCTGAAAGCCGTTGCCGGCCATGATTTCGGCGACGCGCGCCGCGAAGTCTTCACCGAGAAAACGCCGGTCATGACCGACGTACACCAGCGGGTTCGTGCCATCAGCCTCGGCCAGAAATTGCTCGGCGGTTGCCTGCGCAACGCGGTCGAGGTTGGCAAAGGTAAACTCGCGGGCAATGCGCCCACGCCAGCCATCCGTTCCAAACTTGATAACCGTCATACGTTGTTAGGTGTTCTCCAAAAAACCAAACCGCTCGACCAATCATTCATGGCAACCGGCGTCTAGTTCAGCCAGTTCTTGCTCGAACAGCACCAGCGCCTCCGCCGGCATTGAAAAGGCGTGTGCGGCGGTCGGAAACGTCCCTTCGCGGACCTCGCGGGCATAATCGCTCACGGCCTGGCGCAGCACGTCACCGACATTGGCGTATGGCTTGACAAACTTCAGCGCCGCGCCCGGCCCCCAACCAACGGCATCGTGGAAGACCAGAATTTGCCCATCACAGCCGTTGCCAGCGCCGATACCGATCGTCGGAATGGTAAGCCGTTCTGACAGGGCGCGCGCGACCTCCCGCGGAACGCATTCGAGAACGATGGCAAAGCAACCGGCTTCTTCGAGCGCCAGGGCCTCGTTGACCAGCGTCATGGCGGCGTCGAAATCACGTCCCTGCACGACATTCCGGCCGAAAACATGCGCCGACTGAGGGGTGTAGCCCAGGTGTCCCATGACGGGAATGCCGGCCGTGACCAGGCGTTCGACCGTCTCGGCGCTGCGGTCGCCCCCTTCCAGCTTGACGGCCTGCGCGCCGCCTTCCTTGAGGAAACGCCCAGCATTGCGCAGGGCTTCGGTTAGGTCAGCTTGGTAGGACAAAAACGGCATGTCCGCCACGACAAGCGCCCGCCGCACACTGCGCGCAACGGCTTTGACGTGATGGAGCATTTCCTCCATCGTGACGGGAATGGTCGTTTCGTAGCCAAGGAGGACGTTGCCGAGCGAGTCGCCGACGAGCACGACATCTACGCCGGCTGCTTCGCAGACTTCAGCCGTCGGGCGGTCGTAGGCGGTTAAGGCGACGATGCGCTGACCGTCGGCTTTCATGGTACGTAAGTCATCTGGTGTAACACGCAATTGACGCATGGCTACTCACATATTAGGACTGCCGTTGGCGGTTATCTAAGGTAAACCCCTCATCAAGCAGGACATCAGCACGAACATGCCAGGCCCTGCTGTTGGCAGCCATGCTATGTGCATCATTGCCTGATGGGAAGTGCTTGCGAGGGTGGCTATGGCGTCCCTTCGTACCCTCTCTCCTTTTCTGCAAGCTTCTGAAACCAAGAAAACAGTTGCCCGTCTGGCCTGGTCTCGGCCATTCCATGCCCCAGAACCTCACTTGAAGCCCCAATCCGGCGAAACAAGTGTGACCAGTTATTGCGCTATTTATTGGGTTGACTCTTTATCTCTTAAACCTTCAGAATTGTCTTTGTAACCGCAACATGTATTTATTTCGTGCCCATGCCTATGAAGCCTGCCAGCAAACTGTTTCTCCGGGCAGTTGTGCCGTGCTTGTGCCTGTGCCTGTCACCTGCCCTATCGATCGCCCAAAGGCAGTACCAAATCCGCAATGACCCCCGCAATCCTGGGCGGAAAATCATTGAGTTTCCGGAGCTCAAGACTACCTCTCGAATGTTGACCCAGACACAAAACCTGTTGGACGAACCTTCCTACAGGCGAGCTCCCGTCAAGTACGAACCTTTCCAGATGGTAAACCCCACGACGGGCAAGGCCCTCAACCCCAATGCCCAGATCACCCTGCCCACACCTGACGGCAAAGGGCGCGTCACCACGGTGAAACAATACTTCGACGAGCTGAATGCCCTGGAGCAAGCACTGGCCGCGCGCGGTCGCTCACTGCGCCAGCCCAATGCCTTTGAAGGACTGAAACCCAACTTCAATGTTGCGTTGTACCAACCCTCCCCCGCCCTGCCGCCTAACTTTAAGGCCATTTCGTTGAGCCGGTACCAGGCCAACCAAAAATCTGCCACTACCATCTGGCAAGTGCCCACCACCAGCCTACCCAATGTGTCGGGAGGCATCAACACGCAAACGCTAGCTGTTGCTAACTGGCAGCCCAACCTGTACATCGGCGAGACCGGTTCTGACGAAGGCACCGTAGAGTTTCCGGTAACCTGGGTCAAGGTGTCGTTGGCTTCTAAGGGGCGCAAGGTTTTCCCCCTGCTGCTGGAGGTACCCAAAGGCGTAGAGGCTCTGATCAGCAAGGTGGAGTGGCAAGTGTCCAACAAACCATTCGACGAGACCGCCATCAATTACAAGCCCAAAGATGTACTGCGCTCCGGCCAGGAGTCACCATTGAAATGGGGAACCAGTGTCCGGGGTATCGCCCCGCTTGACTACAAGGGCAAGGTGTACGAGTACTTTCAGGTTGACCTAAGCACGATCGAGCCCGAACCGGTCAATCAGATAAAGCCCTACTACATCCGTGTGGTGTGCTATGGCCTTGACGGAGCGCCAATGGCACAAAGCAACAACGCGCTGGCGGCATACGGCTCAGTCGACAAAGAACTTAATTTGGTCTTGACGGAAAGAAACTCTGTGCCGACGTTCCAGTTTGCTTTCCCCGAAGGCGACAAGGTGCCGTTTAGCATGTTTATTCGAGGGAATGGGTTACAAAGCACTCGAAGTTGGCAACAAAGCAAGAACAAGGTCACAACCCTGGGCTACAAAGTCACAGCCAATGCCTTGCTTGGGCTGCGGTACTACAACTTTTTGAGCATTGTCAACAGCAGTGAACCTCTCAGTAAGGAACTGGAAGTGCTGCGCGGCGACTTTTCCGCCATCTTGGGCACAGGCACCGGACTTACAGGCAACAACGAACCCAACGGCATACGCCTCAAACTCATTGTCTTAGGCATAGCCGCCGACGAAATCAAGTTTGAGCCTGAAACCCCAGGTGCCAAAACCATCGCTCTCAATTACGACATTTATCAGAGTTTGTCCTGGCCCTTGGCCGACGTGCGGTTTTTCATCGGACCTGTGCCTGTCCGCGTTACCGCCACCTTGGGTGGCAGCGTCGGCTTCAAGCTCTACGGCCAGGCCAACTTGGTCAACAACGAGCTTAGCGGCACCATCAACCCTTTTCTAAATACCCGCTTCGACGCCTCTGGTGGGGTGGACGCCGTAATTGCCTATGTCACTCTCCAGTCCGAGGTCAATCCACTTGTCAGGAACGACATGCTGATGAATTTCAGCGCCGTCAACAAACCCGTCTTACACTTCAGCAACAACCTGTCGGGACTAAAAGGGCGCGTCTATCTCAAAGTGGGCTTCTACCACCCATGCCCTCCGGTAAAGCAAGTGAAAAAGCTTGTGGGCTTCATTACAGGCGGCGAAGAAGTGCCCCTGTGCGAATGTGCTTGGGAGTACAACATCTTCCAGTTTGACGGCTTCGATAAAACGTTCCAGTACTAACGGCGCGAGCCATCCAGCCAGGCTGCTGGTAAGCACGCCAGGCTGCATAAAATATCGTTCTGTGGAACGAGCATCGGCATCAGCAGGAACAGCCCGGCAGGTAGATGTGTACCTGGCATCCAGCCCAACGTTGAGCCATGGTGGTGCTATCTCTTGCCTACGGATGGAATCAGAACGTGGGTCATGCCATACGGCGGATGCGCACGTCATGCCGAACTTCGGCGCTTCGCGTAAAGGCCTGGCGCAAGACGGTGAATAAATGCTCCTCGCTCGGCGTGAAAAAACATTCCGCCGCGCAGCTTAACGTCTCCAGCACCCCGTCGGCCCACGGCGGCTGCCGGCTGAGATCGTCGTAATCCCACACGATGTCAGTCGGCGGCAGGACTTCCAAGCCAAGCTGAATGGCGTCGAGTTCGCTGAGCGCCTGCGCGGCGTTCGGGTAGTCAAGCCGTCCTTTGTAGAATTCCAGCATGATGCACGGATAGACGCTCCCCCAGGCATCCTGTTCCAAGCGATAGGCAATCGTCGAAAAGAAACAGTGAAAGAATGCCGGCGAGCCGATTTCGTAGCGTTTCGTATCTACCCAGAGAAAAATGCGAAGCATGGTCTCACTTGCCTGGATGCAAAAAGCTGTCGCCGGCCAAGCACTGGGGACGTGAAGCAAATGGCGCTTTCCAACTGGCTTTCCAGAGACGCCGCCGATGCGCGGCAGGCACCATATTGCCACGCTTGCGCGTCGCCTGCATGCCGTAGTTGACAGCGCAAAGCGCTCAGGTTGATGCGAGGCCGGCCCGGGTTGGATCGGGGCAGCCCAAACAACCTCGGCGCGCTTCCGGCCGCCTATCCTCACAGGAAGCCCAGTCCCCACCCGGCGGCGAGTTGGGATGAGGGTGGACTCAACGCCTCATCCAAAACCCACGGCGCTGTCCTCCATGACAAGTCATGACAAGGTTGGCGTCGCCGGCCTACACTCTGGAGCGCAAGGTTAGTGTTTACCTTTCATCGAGATAGGAGTTTTGGATGCTCAGGCTACGGCGGGTTGTGACCTCTGGGTTGGTGTGGATGCTCTGCGTTTGGAGTGCGGCGCTTGCCGCGCCACGTCCGATGACCTTCGATGACCAAATGAAGTTTCGCCGAATTGCCACGGCCGTGGTGTCACCGGACGGAAAACACCTCGCCTACGTGCAAGGCGTTACGGACCAGGCCGCCAACCGCGTCCAGTACGACATCTGGGTGATGCCGGCGAATGGGGGCCAAGCGCGCCAACTCACCTCCGGCGCGCGGTCGGCAACGGACCCGTGCTGGTCACCCGACGGGAAGACCATTGCGTTTGTTTCCAACCGCGACGGCAAGGCGCAAATCTGGACGGTCAGCGTCGAGGGGGGCGAACCCCGGAAAGTGACCGACTTTTTTACCAATGTTTCGGGTGTGCTGTGGGCGGCCGATGGCCGCCATCTGGTTTTCGTTGCCGAAGTCTATCCGGAATGCCCGGATGCCGACTGCAACCGACGCAAGTACGCCGCTGCCGAAGCCAGCAAGGTCAAGGCGCAGCTTGCCGACCGCCTGCTCTATCGCCACTGGGACAGCTTCAAGGAAGGACGACGAACCCATCTGTTTGTCGTTTCGGTCGCGGGCGGAGACGCCAAAGACCTGACGCCTGGCGACTATGACGCGCCGCCGTTTAGCCTGGGTGGACGTGATTACGATCTCTCACCTGACGGGAAGGAACTAGCTTTTGCGCGCAATACCGACCGCGACGAAGCCATCAGCACCAACAACGACATCTTTCTCGTCCCGCTCACCGGCGGCGAACCCAAGCGAATTTCCACCAGTCCCGGCTCGGATGTCCATCCGCGTTACTCACCGGATGGCAAGTACCTGGCTTGGCTGTCGCAGGATCGCGCCATGTTCGAGTCGGACAAAAAGCAGGTCATCCTGTATGAACGCGCCACCGGCAAGCTGCGCCGGCTGAGCGAAAAGGTGGATATTGCCTTCGACGAACTCGTGTGGTCGCCCGATAGCCAAACCCTGTTTCTGACCGGCGACCAACGTGGGCAAGTTCCGATTTTCACCTTGAAGCTGGCTGGCGATAACGTTCAGACGCTCGTCGCGCAGGGACAAAACGGCAACCTCTCGGTCGCGCCCGACGGCAAGACGCTCTACTTTACGCAGTCCACCCTGACGCGCCCCAATGAAGTCTTCTCGGTAGCGACCAGCGGCGGCAAACCGAAGCCACTGACGCGCGTCAACGAAGCGTTTCTGGCAGACATTGCCTTCGGCAAGGTCGAAGAAACCTGGTTTACGGGTGCCGATGAAACGCGCGTCCATGCCTTCGTCGTCAAGCCACCGCAGTTTACCGCGGGGAAAAAGTATCCGATGATTGTGCTTATTCACGGCGGCCCGCAGGGGGCATGGTCGAACGGGTGGAGCTTCCGCTGGAACGCCCAGCTCTTTGCCGCGCCCGGCTATGTCGTCGCCATGATCAACCCACGCGGCTCGACCGGCTACGGACAGCGCTTCACCGACGAAATCAGCGGCGACTGGGGCGGTAAAGTCTATGTTGATTTGCTCAAGGGCGTTGATCACATCATTGGGATGGGCTTTGTGGATGCCGACCGCATTGGCGCGGCCGGCGGGAGCTACGGTGGCTACATGGTCAACTGGATGCTCGGACACAACCAGGACCGACGGTTCAAGGCCTTTGTCTCGCACGCCGGGGTCTATAACCTGACGAGCATGTACGGCGCGACCGAGGAGCTATGGTTTACGGAGTGGGAATTCAAGGGCAATCCCTGGGATAATCCTGAGCTGTATGAACGCTGGTCCCCGCATCGGTTCGCCAAAAACTTTGCGACGCCGACGCTGGTCATCCACGGCGAACTCGACTACCGCGTGCCGATTGGTGAGGGACTGCAACTGTTTACGGCCCTACAACGGCGGGGCGTGCCATCGCGGCTGCTCTACTTCCCAGACGAAGGACACTGGATTTTGAAGCCGCAAAATAGCGAACTCTGGTACAAAACCGTCCACGAATGGTTTGCCACGTACCTCAAGCCCGATCTGCCACAGTGAAGGACGCGGTGAAGAAAACGTTATGCCTGATGAGCAAGAAGATGACTTGGCAGCGCCGCCGGAAATCAGCGCGGCGGAAGCTGCCGCCAAACAAGCGGCTCTAGGACAGCTCGATTTGCTGCGGCGGGTTCAGCGCGCCCGAAGTGGAACGCCCGAAGAGCGGCTTGAACTCGCTTTCGATGCAACCGATGAAGTCCTCAACGCCCTGCTTGATAACGAAGCCACCGGCGAGGAAGAACTGACCATCATTGCCCGGCGGCGTGATGTTTCGCATGAAGTCCTGCGGCGCATGGCCGGCGACCGGCGCGTGCAGGAAAGCCACCGCCTACGGCGCATGCTCGTGCTCAATCCAAAGCTTCCGGCCTCGGCGGGACTGCGCCTCGTGCCGAATCTGTTTCTCTTCGATCTGGTCACGGTGCTCATCACGCCAGCGCTTCCGCTGGAAATCAAAACTGCGGCCGAAAACGCCATTTTGCAGCAGTACCAAAACCTTCCGCTGGGGCAAAAAATCACGCTGGCGCGCCGTGGCAACGGCGGACGACTGCTTCCGCAGATGCTCAACGATGCCAACAGCGAGGTCATCCGGGCCGTGCTCAATAACCCCTTTTTGACGGAGAGCGTGGTTTCGACCGCGGTGTGGAAAGCGACCCACCAGCATGTCGTCATCCTGATTGCGGATACCGCGCGGTGGGCCAATCGCAACTATGTCAAAATGGCGCTGCTCCGAAACCGCATGCTCCCGCTGGGACGTGCCGTTACCCTGGTCGGAACGCTGACGCCCTCCCAACTCAAGGAACTCAGCACGGACCCGACGGTGCCGGTTCAGGTGCGCAACCTCGTCCTGCAACAGATGAAGAAAAAACCTAGCGGCACAGGGTGATGAACAGGCTTCAGGCTCATCCGACCGCCACCGTTCCGGTCACGCATGCGAGCGGGCGGTATGACATCCACATTGGCGTAGGGCTATGTCGCGCTTTAGGGCATCACCTGCACCAAACGTTTGGTGACGCCCCACGGTCGGTCGCCATCGTGACCAACCCGAAGGTTGCCCGGCACTACGCGGCTGCCACCACGGCGAGTTTAGAAGCGGCCGGCTTCGCCGTTCAGCTCTGCGTCATTCCCGATGGTGAGCGCTTCAAGCACCTGCGCACGGTGGAACGCATCTGGGACTTCTGCCTGGCGCAGCGACTTGAGCGCCGCGATGTGCTGGTCGCCCTAGGGGGTGGGGTCGTCGGTGACCTCGTTGGGTTTGCAGCGGCGACGTACCTGCGCGGCGTGGCCTTTGTTCAAGTTCCGACTACGCTGCTGGCGATGATTGATAGCAGTGTTGGCGGTAAAACTGGCTTCAACTGGCGCGAAGGTAAAAACCTGATCGGCGCCTTTCATCAACCGGCGCTGGTTGTCGCCGACTTAGAAACGCTCCAAACCCTGCCCCGCCGTGAATGGCATGCCGGTTGGCATGAGGCCATCAAGTACGGTGTGATCCGCGATGCTGATCTGTTTGCGCGGCTCGAAGCCCGGTTGCCGCTTTCACTGCGGCGGGACGCGCCCTGGGACTGGCTGGGCGAGGTGATTGCGGATTGCTGCCGCATCAAGGCGGACATCGTGGCGCGGGACGAGCGCGAAACCGGCGAACGTAAAATCCTCAACTTCGGCCACACAATTGGCCATGCGTTGGAAGCTGTGACCAAGTACCGGCGCTTTCGCCATGGCGAAGCCGTCGGACTCGGCATGATCGCCGCCTGTCAGATCGCCGCTGAACTAGGCTGGATGGCGGCGGCCGAAGCGGAGCGGGTGCAAGCGTTGGTGCGGCGCGTCGGGCGAATGCCTGCAACGTCCGGTATTGCGGTGGATGCCGTCCTGGCGGCTCTGGCTTACGACAAAAAGGTTGTTGGCGGCCAGGCGCGGTTCATCCTGCCTTCACGGATTGGCGTGGTCCAGGAAACATCAGCTCCCACGCCAGCGCTTATTCGGCGCACGCTTCAGCGCCTGTTGTCAGAAGGTCATCCGTAGTGGGCAGCTTGACGCTTCGCAGACAAAAGCGCGCGAATGCCGGCCGCGCCCTGCGCCGTTGCTGGCGTCAGGCGTTGGCCGCGGCCGTCCCGACGCGGTTTTGAATGTAGGCAATGATGGCATCCATCGTCGCGCCTGGCGTGAAGATTTCATCCACCCCGGCCGCCTTGAGCTTCGGGATGTCTTCGTCAGGAATGATGCCCCCCCCGAACAGTGGAATGTCGTCAATCCCCTGCTCGCGCATCAGTTCCAAAATGCGCGGGAACAACGTCATGTGCGCGCCGGACAGAATGGAAACCCCAATGGCATCCACGTCTTCCTGCACGGCGGCGGCAACGATTTGCTCTGGTGTTTGACGCAAGCCAGTGTAGATGACTTCCATGCCAGCGTCGCGCAGCGCGCGCGCGATCACTTTCGCGCCACGGTCATGGCCGTCAAGTCCGGGCTTGGCAATGAGAATACGAAGGCGTCGTTCGGTCATTGATGTCGCTTCTTTCAACCGGTCGCTTGGCGACGGTTAGGGCAATGCGGCCAGCCAGACCCGCTGGACGTTGCCTCCCATCATAAGGGCAATCTCTTGCTCAGAAAATCCTTCTTCAAGCAAAGCGTCGGTGATTTCGGCCAGGTGCGCCGTGTCGAAAGGCACACTCACCGCGCCATCATAGTCCGAACCCAGGGCGACATGCTCAACGCCGGCCACATTGGCCGCATAGCGCATGGCGCGGGCAATCGAGCGGGCATCCTGGCCGCAGACGGCCGCAAAGAAATACCCGATGCCAACCACCCCGCCGGTGCGCGCGATACCGCGCAACTGGTCGTCCGTGATGTTGCGCAACCCGCCACAGGTGCCGCGCACCCCGGTGTGCGAAATCACCACCGGGCGCGTGGCCATGGCCAACACGTCGTCAATCACAGCCGGCGAAGCATGCGCGAGGTCAACGACCATGGACTTTTGCTCCATGCGGCGGATGAGTTCACGCCCCAGGTCGGTGAGTCCGCCTTTGGCTAGACCGTGCGCCGAACCACCCCACTCATTGTCGAAGAAGTGCGTCGGTGCCATCATGCGGACACCGGCCGCGTACAGCCGATCCAGATTGGTGAGGTCGCCGTCAAGGGCGTGCGCGCCTTCGACGCCAAGCAGCGCCCCGACCAGCTTTGGATTGGCAGCGCGACGAGCCAGAAAATCACGCAGTTCCGCCTGGTTGCGAATGAGGGTCAGTTGGCCACCCGAGCGCGCCGCGGCGGCTTCCAGCCGCTGACATTGATAGAGCGCGCGCTCCGTGAAGCTCGTCCAGGTTTTGGGCGGCCACAACTGGGCCACGTTCAGGGCGGCCACCAAGTTGAAGCGGTCGCCATCGGTCCGCTCGTTGTTCATGCCGCGCGGCGCTTTTGTGACGATGGTAAAGGCTTGCAGCGCCACATTCCCTTCCTGTAAGCGCGGCAGGTCCACATGGCCGCGCGTACTGCGCGCCAGAAGGTCACGGTTCCACAGCAGAGTATCGGCATGTAGATCGGCCACGAACAACCGGGCATGCAGCGCCAAGGCGCGGGACGACGGAGGCTTGCGCGTCGTCGCGGCAATCCCATTCACCTCCCGCTCAACCATTTCAGGCAGCCAGATCAGCGCTGCCCCAACGAGCAGACAAAAACCCAGGCCGATGAAAACCAGCCGCCGCCGCCAGATGTGCCAGCGAGAAGGAATGTTACGAGAAGGAATGTTACGAGAAGGAATGTTGGAAGCCACCGTCGTCATGGCAGGAGGTTGGGCTGTGGAAGCGCTACGTCGTCAGGTCTGTCACCGCGCGACGAGTCGGAGATTTGGCTTGCGTTGGGTCGCGGGCAAACGTCGGGCATACACATCCAGCACGACCTGGGCCAGCCTTTCCGGCGCATGGCGCACAACCTCGGTTTCCTCCACCAAGTTAGCAGTCACGACTGGAATCCGGTGGCGGTCAAACATGAGAAACTTATCCGTGGCAACCCGCGCCGTGGGAGGCAGTCCATTCAGGCGTCGGATGGATGAACGTCCCGTCAGCGGACGCGAGCCTTCGAGCCGATAACGTGCCCGCGCCGCCGCTGAAATTCTACCGTGGTTGACCACGACGGCATCCAGGCCGGCCGGTGACAAGGCATCGAGGAGCGTGGCGACATGATCCGCGATGGAAAAATCCGTCGTCTCGCCAGGCTGGGTCATCAGGTTGCAGATATACACCTTGAGGGCGGTTGAGGCAGCAATCGCGTCCGCCACGCCGGCAACCAGCAGATTTGGGATGACACTCGTGAACAGCGAGCCGGGACCCAGCGTGATAAGGTCGGCTTCGGCAATTGAGGTCAGGGTTTCTGGCAGCGGGGCGCAATCGGGCGGATCAAGCGCAATACTTTGGATGCGTCCACCGGCCGCGCTGATTTTGGATTCGCCGCGCACGACGAAACCATCGTCCAGTTCGGCGACCAAGGTGACATCGCTCGTGGTTGACGGAACGATTTTACCCTTGATGGCCAGCACCTCACTGCACAGCCGGATAGCTTCGACAAAATCGCCCGTGATGCCCGTCAGCGCGGCTAAAAACAGATTGCCAAAACTGTGACCGCGCACGCTCCCCTGGCCCGGGAAGCGGTATTGAAACAGGCGGGAAAAGAGCCGTTCGTCTTCTGAAAGGGCGACCAGGCAGTTGCGAATGTCACCCGGCGGGAGCATTTGAAACTCCTCGCGGAGACGGCCTGAACTGCCCCCGTCATCCGTCACGGTCACAACGGCCGTTAGACTCTCGATACATTGCCCTGGAAGCGGATCGCCATCCTCGATGACGCGCCGTTTCAGGCCACGGAGCAGCGTTGCTAAACCAGTTCCGCCACCAATCGCAACACATTTGATGGGTGACGGAAACTGATTGGATGCAGTGGAACGAGAAACCATAGTTGCCGGGAACCAAGTGCGCTAAAAAACTGGAGCCAATCCTAAAGCTGTCTTTTTGCAGCGGCGTGACGGAAAAACAAGCACCACTACCTTGCCCCGTCAAGCCAACTTCGGATCGCTCCACACTCGGTTCATAGCATAGCCGGATGCAATTTTTGCTCGCAAATCTTCAGAAACACCCGCGCCCGGTCAGCAATCTCGCTTTCCAGGACAAAGTCGTTGAGCAAGAGGAGCAGCACATCGCGCGCCCGGTCGTAATCCATTTGTTTGAACGACTCCATGGCGGTTGTGTAGAGATTCAGTGCCTCCCGCTCACGGTTTCGCCGCGCTGAAGACATCGGCGGGGTTGCTTCGCTGACGGGCGCAGCCGACGCCAGGAATTTCTTGGACTTCTTCTTCGATGAAGCTTCGCTGGCAGGCGTCTCCACGGCCGGTACGGATGGCGTTGGCGGTGAGGCCTTGGCTTTCTTCTCAGCCTTTGGAGCACCGGACGCCAGCGCACGCGCCGGCGCGGCCGCTTTTGACTCCGAAGCTGGGTGAACCACCTTGCGGGACGGTGGGGCGGACTGGCTCCGGGCAGACGCCTTGGAGGCCACACTCTGAACCGCTTTCACCACGGCTTCGACGGTTTTGCGCGTGGTTTCGGCTGGCGTTTGGGACTTTGTCTTTCGCGTCCTTGCTGGAGCGGCGTCAGCAACCAAATCAGGTCCTGGACTGGATTTTACAGACAGCTTCGAACGGGTCACGGGACGCGCTACGTTGGCAGCTTGGTCAGCTTTGGCAGGAGATAGCTTGGAGGCTTCAGGGGGTGATTCAGAAGCGAGACCTTTCGACTTGGCGCGGGCGGATGGCATCCGTGGGGAGGAAGCAGGCGGGGCAGGCTGAACTGGGAGCTGGGAACTGGATGTGATCTTGCGCGAAGATTTGGAGCCGGAAACAGACAAGGCCATTCGCAAAACCTCCCATAACCTAAAAAATTGTCAATGATAGCGCTCTGGTAAGGTAAACTTTTATCCGGCTATGCTAGCTTATCTAAGTGCTTTTTGTCAACTTACATACCAAGTAACACACCACGCCAGCGTCCACGCCCTGGCTGCTTCAAACACACCCTGGCTGCTTCAAAAGGCTTGCCCGAACGTAATGTGAACCTGGAGGTTCGTCAGTCGGCGGTTGGGCGTCGCCACATAAAACGGGGGGTCAAGCAGGTAGGCGGCATCCACGCGCAAGGGACCCAGTGGCGTCTTGATGCGAAAGCCCCCGCCCAAGCTATTGGTAAACCGACCGAATCCAATATCTGACACGCGCGCAAACACGTTCCCTAGGTCATAAAAGGCAGCGCCTTCTATGTTTTGCAGCAACGGGAAGCGAACTTCGCCCGTAATCGCCACAAGCGCATTGCCACCAATCGGCGCATCGGTAACTGGGTCGCGGGGGCCGGCCTGCTCAAAGCCCAGTCCGCGGAGCGTGGTTGGCCCGCCAGAGAAAAAGCGCTCACTGATGGGGAGCGTCTGAGTGTTGCCATACGGGCGGGCTAAACCAAGTTGCAGCCGCCCAGCCAGCACCACCGGCGACCGTTCGGTTACGCGACGATAGCCCTGCGCCTGGCACAAAAAGCGAATGAACCGCTCTGAACCGCCAATCCGCGGCGTGGCCACCGTCATATCTGCCGATACAAAGGAACCACGGGTCGCATCCAGCGGCACATCGCGTGTGTCCCGTACGTAGGTGGCCGAAACGGTTCCTAGGTTGAGCGGCTCATCCACCCGCTGAAGGGGTGGATTGGTCACTCGCAAGTCGAGCACCCGCACGTTTTGCAACCGATAGCGAAAGATCAGGGCGCTTTGGGCATCGAAGCGGACTTCCGATTGAATTAGCGCGGCCAACCGCTGCGCCGTAAAGCTGACCCGCGCCTGGCGTTGAAAGAGCACCGAGACGAGAACGGGCGCCGTTACCCCATCGGTCAGCGTGGTCACGCGCGGCAAATTGAAACGGGGAAATTGGTACGACACCTGCGCCAACTGCTCCCGCCGACTCAGACGCAAGATGAGGCTCCCGACTTCCAACCGTCCAAACATGTTGGCGTTGGATAGCTCAAACGACCCACGTGGACCGTCGTTGGTTTGATAACCAAATCCGTAGGCCAGGGTGTAAGGCTTGGACTCAATCACGTCCAAGGTGACATCGGCCAGCGCGTCGGTCGGACTCGTCGCCTGGACATAGGGCGTTTGAATCAGCACTTGCCGGAAAGCCCCGGTGGCGTACAGCGACTGCTCGGCCTGGGTCAGTTTGTCGCGGCGCAATCTGTCTCCCGGCCGCAGGGCCAGAAAACGCCGGAGGGTGCGTTCGGAAGTTCGCCCCCGCGAACTGACGATCACTCGATTGACGGTAAAGCGCCGCCCTTCCTCAATCTCATAGACTAGACTGACCTGCGCCGGATCGTTAGGGCTTTCATCCAGTTCCTGCCGAATGCGTGCCTCAGCAAAGCCTTCACTCAGGTACAGTGAGGTCAGCCGATCCAAGTCGGCACGAACCTGTGCCTGCGTGATGAAATCACCAGCTTCAAGTTTGAGTACTCGTCTGAGCTGGTCGGTCGCCAGCAACTGGTTGCCCTCCAGCCGTACCTCTGCCACCTGCGCCCGTGGGCCGGCTTCGACCTGAAACAGCACAACCAACGATTCATCATCGAGTCCAGTGCCGATGCGGCGCTCGGTCACCTGGGCTTGCAAGTAACCATCATTGCGCAAATCACGCACGATGACTTCAGCATCCCGCGCCAGCGTATCTTCAGTAACAAGCCCGCGCGAGGGCGGAATCAGCGAAGATGGGCGCGTCTTGAAATCAGCCGCGACATCCTGGTAGCGCAGGAGGTCCGTGCCAACGATACGCACCGCCTGCACCCGGTAGCGCCGGTTAGGGTCAACGGTGTACGTCACCACAACGCGGTCCTCATCCACCAACCGCTGCCGCGACCATTCAACCGCGGCGAAGAAATAACCGCGCTGCTGGAGCGCCGTCTGCAACCGGCGGGCCCCGTCTTCCAGCGTGAAGTCGTCGAGGCCGCCATCGCGTAGCACAGGCAACACTCGGCGCTGTTCCTCGCGCCGCAACTCAAAGCCCGTGATGTTGACGGTGACCAGGGGCCCGGAAATCACGTTCACCACCACGGACACCCGGTTTGTGCCTGGGTCATACGTGACGTGTGGCTCGCTGATGCGCGGATCGAGGTAGCCCCGCGCCACATGCAAGGCCCGAATACGCTGGACATCCGACTGAACGAAATCAATCGCGTAGGGCGTGCCAGCCGGATGCAGAATGACCTTGGCATCGAAGTCAGCGCGGGGGATTTTCAGCTCGCCGGTAATTTGCCACTCGCCAATCAGGGCTTGTGGCCCTGGGATAATGACGAATGTCACCCGTGACCGGGCCGCATCGTTTGGGGCAGAAACCCGCGTACTGACCGAAGCTCGAAAATACCCCCGCTCGCGGTAAAAATCCCTCAGTGTTTGTTCGCCTTCGACCAACGCCCGGGTGGTGATTTTGTTGCCACGTTCGAGCGTAGCCAGGCGCGGGCGCAGTTCCTCAGCCGGAAAAATAATGTCGCCATCAAACACCACCTCGGCCACGCGAAGCTGGCGGGTCACGACAAACCGAACCCAAACGCCATCTGCCCCATCTGGACT
This sequence comes from Chloracidobacterium validum, assembly GCF_018304825.1. Classification (NCBI taxonomy): domain Bacteria; kingdom Pseudomonadati; phylum Acidobacteriota; class Blastocatellia; order Chloracidobacteriales; family Chloracidobacteriaceae; genus Chloracidobacterium; species Chloracidobacterium validum. Next base: position 60,140 of record NZ_CP072648.1, on the reverse strand, counting down.
GGTAAAAACTTCCGCATTGGCCACCCGCTCCGAACGATGGAGACGGACGAGCGCCGCCCGCAGCCGCACGGCAGTCAACGGATCGCCAACCTGTAGGCCAATGGCTTCCGCCAGCGACGGGTCCTGAGCCAACCCATCTTGTACCTCAATGGTGAGTCGCGAGATTGTCCGACCATCCAGCCGGCCGACCGGCGGACGCGGTTCGTCGAGTACCCCAGCCCCCTGTGCCGCCGGCAGTACGTTCTGCGCCCAACTTGCTTTAGAAACCAGCGCTAGGACAACGCCCGCGAGCATCAATAGAACCAGGCGACGCCAGTGGCTGTAACACGGCGGTTGTAGCCAAGCCAGATGTTGCATCTTGTCGTCGTCAATTCCTGAGCTGACATAGGGCAGTGATTGTCACTCAACTTGAGACAAACTTTCCACCCCCATCCGTTCGCGAGCCAGCCTGCCCGATACGGTCTGTCCGGTCAAGATCGGTAGCGGCGGGGCACCCGGGCCGTGAGCGCGGTCGTGGCTTCCAGCGCGATGGTGTCCATGATGGCCGCATAGTCCTCAGCCGAAATCGAAGCCTCGCCCTGTGCGCCAATGAAGGTGGCGATGTCGCCGAGCGCGACGTCCGGCACGTCGGTCACATCCAGCATGGTGACATCCATGCTCACGCGCCCAAGCATCGGGACTTTGCACCCGCGCACCAGCGCCCATCCGCGGTTGGACTGTATCCGGTGCAACCCATCGCCATAACCCAGTGGCACCGTTGCCACGCGCGTGCGCCGCGCGGTGATGAACGTGCAACCATAGCCCAACGGGGTGCCGGCCGGTACGGTCTTCAAACCGAGAATCCGCGCATGCAATGACAGCACCGGCTGAACCGGCGGCGGCGGAAACGCCGGTGAGAGCGCATCACCCGCAATGCCGTAAAGGAGTCCCCCAATCCGAACCAAGTTGCCGGCCGCGTCCGGTAGAAAGGCGTGCAAGCCCGCGCTGTTTGCCAGATGCGTATAGCGGGGGGTGAATCCGGCCGCTTGCACTTGCTGGAGTGCGCGGGCATAGCGACGCATCTGGTCGTGGGTGAACTCGGCATGCTCCGGTGCATCGGCTGAAGCAAAGTGGGTCATGAGGCCATCGAGGCGGATGTGGCGACATGTTTTGAGGATAGCGAGCGTGTCCAGCAGTTGCTCCTCAGAAAGCCCTAAGCGACCAATTCCGGTGTCAACCTCAAGGTGAACCGACACAACGCGATCGTGTGCGGCAGCGGCGCGTTCCAGGGCGGCGACGTAACTGGGGTCAGGCAGGGTTGTAGCTAAATCGCCGTGAACAACTTCGGCTTCTTGCCCAAACCAAAATCCACCGATAACCAGGATCGGACGTGTGATGCCGCCATCACGCAACGCAGCGCCCTCAGCCGGCGTGGCAACGCCAAACCAATCGGCATCGGCCACATTTTGCAGGTATGTCGCAACCGGGAGCAGCCCATGGCCATAGGCATTGGCTTTGACCATCGCCATGACCGGAACACCAGCCCGTTGCCGAAGCCACCGGTAGTTGCGCTCGAGCCGCTGGAGATCAACCTCCGCCCAAGCGGCAAGGTCAGCGGTCATGGCCGGGCCGACTTGGGACGCGCCCCCAAGTCATCACTGTCATTCGCCATCACTGTAGTTCGACCCGGTCCCCAATCACGGCTTCACGAGTCGTACGGGTCAACACCCCAACTGCCGTGTTGGCTTCCGTGCGAATGATAATGATTTCCCCAACGAGCGTGCGGGGCAACTCACTGCGTGGCGTACGCTCAGCCACTTGCGGATAGCCTTTGTTAGAAGAAGCAATGGACGAGTTGTCGCGTGTCCGAAAGCGGTCGCTAGGAAAGCCATTGCTGCGTCGTTGTCCAACCCGGTCATCCCGAAAACGGGAAACGGGGTCACTGGCCAAGGGGCGATAGACGGTCAGATAGTCGCCAACCTTGATGCCGTTGTCGGCGCCGATGTTGACGTAAACGACATCATTTCGCACGAGCTGCTCACGAGACATTTGTGAAGCCAGGATTTGCCCGGTTGCCCGGCCCGTCGGAGCGCCAACAACCGAGAGGGGCCGATAGGTGCGCACCTTTGGAATCGGACGCCGCTCATAAGGAATGAGCACGTCACCCAAGTTGACCGTGCCGGTGCAAATCAGCGTAATCTCACCCGTGGATGAGGTGTCACGCACCTCTGTGATACGCAACACGCCTAATTCCTGCACGAGCGTGCCCAAAACGCGCTGGCGGTCCTGCAAATCCCGCACCGGACCAATGTTACGAATAATTTGGTACTCCGCCCCGGTTTGCAGGTTGGCATCGCGTCCACGATTGATATACACCAAGTCGCCCTGCGAGAATTCGCGCACATAGGCTTCTTTCTCGCTTCCAACGATTTGCAGGTCCTCAGGAACTTCCGCGCCAATGTAACCAGCGCATACGCGCATTGCCTCTGACATCACCGAGCGCGGAACCGTCGTTTCGGCTGGATTCTGCGCCTCAGCAAAACCGCCAACCGTAACCAGAGCTGTCAGCGCCAGACCTGTCATGGAAAGAACAGACGCCAAGCGAAGGGAAGTACGCGACATGTCAGCACCTTTCAGGAAACTCAGCTCGACCGCTGTGGCGCAGCCGGTCGCGGCACGAACCGATGGAACTCGACCTGGAACAAGTGAACATACAAATTGAAACGTGGCTACGAGTTACCAGAAATCAACCCCTGGCGTCAACTACGGATGCGGCCGATGACGCACTTCATCACAGGCTTGCCGCGCAAAACTGGAGAATCAACCTCGTGTTCTGTAGCAACCTTGCGCGACCGGGTCGTCATCCGCGGGCGGGTCTGGAAACTCCCAACCTGCCCACCCTGGGTTGCCCCCACCACTGAACACGCCAAAGCACGACGTGCCGATAGTTTCAATCCAGAGCCTAAAGCCGACGGCGTTTCGCGCCTGGACAGCGCGGTTTGGAGTAGGTATGGCCGGCGGCTGTGTGCCGGGAGGTTGCTGCTAGCCAGTGGACGCACGCTGAGACGCATCTTGAGCGCATGGCCGTTTTCATCTCACCAAGCTCAGGCTTGACAAAAGTTTTTTTTGGCTAATTTACTGTATATCAACAACATTCTCACAGGAGACATGTTATGCCGTCATCCGTCACGCCATCCTGTGTGCGCCAGACCTTGCTCTCAAGCCTTGCGCTCATGTTGTGCCTCACACCCGGTCTGGCTATCGGGCAAGCAGCACATGCACCGACCACGCCACCAATTGCCCACCTTCCCCGCAACCTCAAACAGATGGCCGTCCTACGTCGTCACGGTGAGCAAGCGATAGCGCCCAGTCCGGTCGAGGTTGCTCAGTTTGAAAAACCCAAATATCCAATTGCGAATCCGCAACTCGTGCGCGCCCATCAAGCTGTTTCCTTTCAAAAGATAGCCGCCCAACTGCAACAACAGGGCATCACATCAAAACCTTACCTACTCCTGCAGCCAGACCTTTGGTATCGAATCCTCAAGCCGGAACTAGAAGCAACTCCGCACTTCAGGGCGACGGTACGGCTGGGCCATCAAGTCAGCGGGATTTACGTTGCCGATACCATCATTGTGCCAGCGCGTGTCAGGGTCAACGATGAAACCGTCCTCATTGCGCGCAGTATCGTGGTGGAAGGAAAGGAATGGACCGTTCGCATATACCGCCCGTTTTACCTGTTCAACGCGGAAGCCATTCGTTTCACAGAAGCTCAGACAGGGCGTGTGGTGTTTGATGCAAGCGGGCGCGGTTACAAAGATTGGCAAGAGGAGCAAATCCAACACACGCAAGGGGATACTCAATTGGGGCAGGTGATTGACTGTAGCGGACAGGCTGGCGCACCCGGAGCGGCTGGTACGCCTGGAATTCCAGGTCAGCCTGGAACCGATGGACGACCGGGAAAAGATGGCGACTGCACAAAAAATCCCCATGGCCAGGATGGCCAGGACGGCACGAATGGCGCCGATGGTTCTCACGGTGGGAATGGGCAACCTGGGCAACACGGTGGGGACGCCTTATGTGAAACGAATGATGGAGTTTTTTTCTACAACATTGCCTGTGACCAGCGTGGGCTTTTTGAAATCCGCGCCAATGGTGGCGACGGGGGACCAGGTGGGTTTGGTGGGACTGGTGGTTCGGGTGGCAGAGGCGGTAACGGAGGACAAGGTGGACGCGGGCTGGCCTGCCACTGCCTCTTCGGGTATGGTGGGCATGGTGGAAACGGTGGGCGAGGCGGGTGCGGCGGTAACGGTGGTAACGGCGGCAATGGGGGTGATGGCGGTCATGGCGGCGATGCCAAGCCAATCTATGTTACTTACCCATCAAATCGGCTGGTCGAAGTCACCCTCCAAGCCAATGGGGGGCGAGGTGGAAGAGGCGGGGTTGGCGGTCAACCTGGACAGGCCGGCCAGTCTGGGCAGCCAGGCAACGGCGGGGTGGGCAGCGATTCCCCTTCGTGCCCCAATGGTGACGGGGGCGGCGGCCCAGGGTGCCCGACATCACCAAGTCATGGTCATCCCGGTGAGCACGGACAGGATGGTTACGACGGACAAGGCGCGGAGGTGGAACGTTCCACCTACTTATGCCACGAAGAACTCGTTGGGGGTGGCGGCGGCGGTTGCACGGACTACGATTGGGCCATTTACGTGTCCTATGACGGCGGGCTGACCTGGATACTTGTCTCTTACCAATACGCCGGCTGCTGGTAGCCTTGCCGGTCAGTCTTCAGACACGGCGGCCGAAGCCATGCGCAGGAGAACCTTGAGCGCGCCCGGCCGCCTGGCGTGCTCAACCGCGCGCAACCCGTCGGCAAGGTCATAGACCGCCTCAATCAGCACCAAGGGGTTGACCTTCTGCTCGGCAAGCAACTGGAGCGCCGCCGCCATATTGCCGCACCGCGACCCAATCAGCGTGACTTCGGGCACAACCACAGCCGCCGAGGGCAGCGGCCAAGCCTCGCGGCCCGTGGTCTTCAAAACAACCGTCCCCTGCGGACGCACCAGCCGCAACGCATCGGCAAAGCCGTCCGCGCGACCGGTTGCCTCAACGACCACGTCAAAGCGGTGCGTTGCAGTCTTCAGGGCATCGGCAGTTTGCACCTGAAGACCAAGCTTTTCAGCAATGCGAAGCTTGCCGGCATGGCGTCCGACCAGCCTGACCGACAAGCCATGCGCCCGGAGCACCTGCGCGATGAGTTGCCCAAGCTTTCCATCCCCAAGAACCCCGATGAGCGACCCAGGCGGTATGGCAACCTGCTCCAGAATCCGGCAGGCCGCGGCCAGTGGTTCGGTAAAGACCGCGGCGAGGGGAGAAATGCTTTCCGGTACGGCGTAGAGATTGGCGGCCGGCACGGTCACAAACTCGGCAAACGCGCCATCGCGGTCGCGAATACCCAGGACCGTTCGCCTGGGGCAGTGGCGCGCGTTGCCCGCAGCGCACGCGCAACAAGCGCCGCATCCCACGTTGATGTCGGCGACGACCCGGCGGCCGACCCAGCCGGCGTCCGGCGCAGTTTCCACAACCCCAACGAACTCATGGCCCAGCGTGCCGGAAAAGTTCGCGTAGCCATTCAGGATGGCGGCATCGGTGGCGCAGATACCGGCATACTCAACGCGCACAAGCGCCTCATCCGCCGCGCTCGGGCAAGGCACGTCGGCAACCTGGAGAACGCCGTCGGTCAATCGTAACGCCCGCACACCAAACACCTCACCCAGTGGACACATCCACACCAAACTGGCTAAGATAGCCAATTTGGCTGGCAACACCTTTTGCCGAGCGCCGCTTAGTTTTTCTTGGATGACGCCATCATGTCAGACCCTGCGCAGCAGTTTATCGAATTTTTACGCTCACACAACGACCAGGACTGGGCCGCCATTGTCGCCAACCTGACGCCAGATGTTCACGAAGTTGATCGCAACGCCCTGCGGGTGTGGTTTGCTTTTTACCCCGTCAAGCTGTTTCACATGCTGGCCGAAGATGAAGCACGCGCGCGCCGGGACTGTCTCCTCAACGGCCGGTATCGGCTCAGCGAGCACCTGCACACCTCACATCGGTTTTTCTACGGCCACCGGTTTTGGCCGCAGGCGCAGAAAGCCGTCTGGACAGACTTGAAAACTCCACCGCGCACCACGCTGGAAAATCACATTCGCCAGGCGGCGCGCCGGACAGGGGCCGATTCCAGCCTGACGCTGGCCATTACGGCCGTTGCCTACGCGACGCTCCAGCAGGTTGGGCTTGAAGTCTTTCGCCAGCCCGCGCCACGCACGGCGGCCTCTCCGGTCGAACCCGATGCCGTCGTCGCCGAACGCCGTCGCCCAGAGCCGCGTTCGCTGTGGGACATGCTGCTCCGCAGCGACATCAACCAAATCTATACGATTCGCTTCGACGAAAATGACCCGGCAGCGGCGTTCCGGGCGCTCCACGGTCAACCGCTCACGATGGCGGCGGCGCAGATGCCGAATGCTGCATCGTTCAAGGAAAAAGACGCGCGCTGCGTTACCGGACCCATTCCGGTTGAGTGCCAGACGGGGGCTTGCGGTACATGCTGGATCGGTATTCTCAGTGGCGCCGAAAACCTGAACGCGATTACCCCGTTTGAAGTCTCTCGCCTGGAAAAAATCGGCTACCCGTATGATGGAACACAACACCCGCTCATTCGCCTCGGGTGTAAGGCAGTCTGCGAAGGTCGCGTGTCACTGACCATTCCGCCGTGGAACGGCGTCCTCGCTAACTGGGAAAAACCGCCAATCCGGGGGCAAGCCGCAGCCGATTAGTTTAGGGCTCTTTAGTGTAGGGCTTTGGCGGCCATCCGGGCCGTTCGCTCACGCAGTGTGGCGACTGGTTCATGGTCTATGTAGGCTTCGAGTGCTGCCCGCACCGTCGGCCGGTGTGCGAAGGGAAGCAGCGCCGCAACGGATAGGCGACGCACATACCCCTGCCGCGAGGTTAGCCCCCGCAAGACAAGTGGCTCAATGGCCGCCTCGTCGCCCAGCGCAGCCAAAGCCCGCGCGGCTTCAAAGGCCAGCCCTTCATCAACCGCCGTCAGGAGCGCAAACAGGGTGTCCCGTACATCTCGACCAAGCCGCCCCAGCGCGACCGCCGTATAGCTTCGCAGACCCTCGCCAATGTCGTCGGCGTATAAGGCCTCCAAGGTCGGCAAGCTGGCGCAGTTCCCTAGCTCGCCCAAAGCAAAAACGATCTCGGCGCGAGACAGCGCCACCCGCCGCTCGGCCGTTAGCAAGCGCTCCAGCGGCTCACGCGCGTCCGCATCACCCAGCAACGCCAGGGCATAGAGACACATCTCGTGAACTTGTTCATTGAGCTGTCCAAAGTCGTCGCCGATGCGCACCTGACGCGCGGACTGCAAAGCCGGGATGGCTTCTGGGTCGCCTAGCTTGCCGAGGGCGGCGGCACAGGCAAAGCGCACGCCAGGACGCCAATCTGAAAGCGACTGAATCAGCGGTAGGCGCGCGCGTGTGTCATTCAACTCGCCCAGCGCGAGGGCGGCGTCCTCACGCAGCGTGGATTGATTTTCGCTCAGTCGTAAGTCGCCCAACGTCGCCACGAGTGGCTCAAAGGCGCGCGCGTCGCCATAGTCGCCGAGGGCGATGGCCAACTCCCCACGCACCTGAGCCGCCAGCCCCACATCCGACTCAAGCCAACCCACGACTTCATCTGCAACGGCTTGACGCTGGGCATCCCCTGCCTGTTCATCAAGCAAGACCGCCATGAGCTGGCGCGCCCGGTCACGCTCGTGCTGCTCGTGCGCTGCGGCTTCTTGCCCAAAATCGCCCAGCCGGGTTTTGTACGGACAAGCGGCGACAAAGGGACAGTTGACACAAGACAAATACATTGCCAGCGCGGGGCACAGCCCACGGGACTGCGCTTCAGGACGAACCATTGCGGATAAAAGCGGGTTGGTGGGAGCCGCCATGTGACCTCCTGGGAAGCCGAAAAGCCTTCGTTTTATGTCCAACTTATGTCCAATGACCAGGTCCGAACGAACCTGATCCCGACGCCAACCACGTTCGCACCGGCGCGTATCGGGTCGCTCTTTTCAATCTAGTTCCAAGCAGGTAAGGTTCAAAGTCCATTTTCAGTGCCATTTGGCAAACTTTACCTTCCCCACGTCCGTTTTCCCGCGAGCTGAACATCACCTATGACTGACGAACGACAGGAACGCAACAAAGCCATTGATGCCGCTATTGCCGGACTCGAAAAACAATTTGGCAAGGGCGTCATCATGCGCCTTGGGGAGCGCCAGGCCCTTGAAGTCCCGGCAATTTCAACAACCTGCCTCAGCCTTGACGCGGCCATTGGCATTGGCGGCATGCCGCGGGGTCGCATCGTCGAGATTTACGGGCCGGAGTCGGGCGGCAAAACGACGCTCGCGCTGCACGTCGTTGCCGAAGCGCAGCGCACCGGCGGACAGGTGGCCTTCATTGACGCCGAACATGCGCTTGACCCCAGCTATGCCGCCAAGCTGGGCGTGGATATTGAAAACCTTTTCGTCTCCCAGCCGGATAGCGGCGAGCAGGCGCTTGAAATTGCCGAAGCCTTGGTTCGTTCGACGGCTTTCGATTTGGTGGTGGTGGACTCGGTTGCTGCCCTCGTCCCCAAGGCAGAGCTTGACGGCGATATGGGCGACTCCCTCCCCGGACTCCAGGCCCGCCTGATGTCGCAGGCCCTGCGCAAGTTGACGGCGGTGGCCAACCGCACCAACACCTGCCTGATTTTCATCAATCAAATCCGCGAAAAAATTGGCGTCATGTGGGGATCGCCCGAAACGACGACTGGCGGGCGGGCGCTCAAATTTTACGCCTCCGTCCGCATCGACATCCGCCGCACGGCTTCCATCAAGGATGGCGAAGAGGTCATCGGCAGTCGAACCAAAGCCAAGATTGCGAAAAACAAACTCGCTCCCCCCTTCAAGGAAGTTGAGTTTGACATCATTTATGGGAAGGGGATTTCCCGGATTGGCGACCTGCTCGACCTTGGCGTGGAGCACAAGCTCATCGAGAAGAGCGGCGCCTGGTTCTCAATCAAAGGGGGCGAGCGCCTGGGACAAGGCCGCGAAAACGCCAAGCAAGCCCTGGCGACGAACCAGGCCCTCTGCGAGCGGCTCGAGCAGGAACTGCGCGCGATTTTGATGCCACACCGTGTCACGCCGTCAGCGGACACCGGCGCCAAGGCCAAGGGCGCGTCGGAATAGGTTCCCCGGCCGTGCCTCCCGTCGCTCGGCGTGCAGGCCGGCACTCCCCATCGCCGGCGGATGCCCGGCGCGCACTCCGCTTCAGTTAGCGCCGGGGGGTGGGGATGTCGTTTGGTTGAATCGCTCCAAAATCGCCTTGGCCGCCAGCCTTCCGCTGGCGGTCGCGCCCTCCATGCTGTCGAAGAAACGGTGGCCACGGGTGAAGCCACCGGCGAGAAAAAAGTTCCGCACCGGCGAAGCTTGTGTCGGACGGTAACGCTCTAGGCCAGGCTTAGGGTGATACACCGACTGCGGAATCCGTACCACCGAAGACTTCACAACCTTGAGCCGGGGTGCGATGGTTGGGTAATACGAAGTCATGCGCTCCCAGACCGTATCCACCACGGCCTGGTCGCTCAACCCCATTAGATTGCGCGCCGGCGCAACCACGGCTTCGAGCATGGTGTTGCCGCTGGCTGGCGCATAGCGCGGGGTGGTCACGCGCATGTCGGCGTACACGGGCGTGATCCCAGCCCCACCAAACAACAGGTTGTCACGCTCTGTCAGGCGACCATCGAGCCAAAGCTGGACGTTCATCACTGGAACCCCCGCAAAGGCTCGCAAGTGCTCGAAGTATGGGTACTGCGCCCGCCACGCTTCAGGGATGAGCCGGTTCATCTGGTGAACCGGCAGCGCACACAAGTAAGCATCCGCCGTGCGCAGCGACTCACCGACGACGAAGCCGCGCACGTGTCCGGCTTGGTCAAGCTCGATCCGCGTGACCTTGCATCCGGTGTGAACGCGCCCGCCAGCCGCCACAATCGCCCGCACAAGTGGTTGCGTGAGGCATTCTTCGGGCGAACCTTCCAGGAAAGCCACCTGAAAGCCATCGTCCCGGCGGAGAAAAAGGCGAAACACATTGAGCACCACCTGGGCCGACAGCTCTTCCGGCGGAAGAAACTTCAGCGCCAAGGTTTGCGGCAAGAGCATGCCGCCCAGCAGATTGTCGCCAACGCCCCGTTGACGGTGCCAGTCGGCGTAGCTCATTTCGTCCTGCGCATCGGCATAGCGGCTGTCTCCGAACAGCACCGGCAGCAGGGCTTTTCCATAGGCCAATTTTTCACTGAAGGAAAACTGGCTAGCCGTCACTAGGTTGGGCAACAAATGCAGCGGAAAAGGCAACCCGCGCCAGGAAACGATGTCGTAGGTCACACCACCCGGTAGCGTAAAGTGACAAACCGGAGCTTTCCAGCGCAGGTGAGCGTCGGCTCCGACGGCGCGCATCAGTTTGAACAGCTCTTCGTAGCAGCCAAAAAACACGTGCAGCCCGGATTCGATCCAATCTCCGTCCGCGTCTTTCCAGGCCGATACCTTCCCGCCGAGAACCGGGCGCGCTTCAAAGAGTTCGACCGCGCACCCAGCCTGGGTCAAGTCATAGGCTGCCGCCAGTCCGGCCAGACCGCCGCCCGCAATGATGACTTTTTTCATGCTTGTGCCAAGTTGGGGGGTAAGGTGATGGTTGTTTAGAGCCTACCCAAACCGGCCAGCGGGCTGTAAAGCCAAGCCACCGGAAACGTCGCCGGCACGCCCTCCGTGGGGCGGGATTGACCAACCGTTCCCGAAGTCCATCTTGCACCTTCGGGACGGAGTAGGGCGTAGTTCAGGACTTCAGTCGGAAAGGCGACTAGGGCGCTTCTGAGCTGTCGCCAGTACGGGCCGGGCTGCTCTCACGAAACATGCTCGCCGTTTGGCGAATCTTGTGCTTATCCAGCAGGTGGCGCAGGCTTCGGACCGACATATTGAGCAGTTCCGCCGCCTTGGTCTGATTGCCACGGGTTCGGCGCAGCGATTGCAAAATATAGGACTTCTCAACCTCCATGAGGAAGTTTTCGAGATGAATACCCTGCTCCGGCAGATCGAAGGCTGAAGCCGCCCGCGCCGGATCGTAGCGCAGCACACTCTCGGGCAGGCGTTCAGGTTGGACTTCATGGGTTGGCTCAAGTGCAACGGCCCGTTCAATCAGGTTTTCCAGTTCGCGGACATTGCCTGGAAACGAGTAGTTTTCCAGGTGCTTCAGCGCAGCTTCCGCAATGCCTGTAATCGGGGGGACTCGGTTCTGCCCGTACTTCTTGAGAAAATACAAGGCCAGGTCGCGGATGTCCTCCCGCCGCTCACGGAGCGGCGGAACCGTAATCGGAATGACGTTGACCCGAAAGTACAAGTCCTTGCGAAATGTGCCGTCTTCAACCATTTGGGACAAATCACGATTGGTTGCCGCCACGACCCGGACATCCACCGGGATTTCTTCCGTGCCGCCGACACGGCGAATCGAGCGTTCCTGGAGCGCGCGCAACAGCTTGACCTGCATGCCGAGGCTCATTTCCCCAATTTCATCCAAAAAGAGCGTCCCACCGCTAGCCGCCTCGAACAGCCCTTTCTTGTTGGTCGCCGCCCCGGTGAACGCGCCCTTCATGTAACCAAACAGTTCTGACTCAAGCAGCGTTTCGGTGAACGCGCCGCAATTGATGGAGACAAACGGACGGTCGGCGCGCGGGCTACAGGCATGGATGCCACGCGCAACCAGTTCTTTTCCGGTGCCAGACTCGCCGGTAATCAGCACCGTGCTGTTGGTGCCGGCAATGGTTTGAATGAGTTGAAAGACTTCCTGCATTGGACGGCTCCGCCCAATGATGTTCTCCAAGCGCGTCCGGTCACCCAGCTCGCGCTTGAGCAGCGCCACCTCCCGGCGCAAGAGACTCTTCTCAAAAGCGTTTTTGACGATGAGCTTGAGTTCATCAATATCGAACGGCTTTTGGATGAAATCGTCCGCCCCCAACTTGAAGGCTTCGCGGGCCTGTTCCACCGTCCCGTGGGCCGTCATCAAAATCACCACCGTGTCCGGCGATAGTTGACGGCATTCGTGCAAGAGTTCGGTGCCCGAAAGGCGTGGCATCTTGACATCCGAAAGCACGATATCGAAGACCGCTCCCCGCAACGCCTCCAGGGCCTGCGCGCCATTTTCGGCAACAAACGTCCGGTAGCCGGCGCGGCGAAACACATGGTCGAGCAACTCACGCATGCTCAACTCATCGTCCACGATGAGGATGGATGGCACATGGTCAGCCATAACGTTGTGAACCACAATCGTTCCAAATGGAAAGTGCTCACCAAACAAGGCTTGCGCCGAGCATAGCCAAGCTAGTGCAGGGTTTTCAAAAAGGCACACCGCATGCTAGTGTCTTTCCCATCCGTCGTCCAAGCAAATCTCCAGACTGTGCGTTTGGGAACCCGGACGACCTTCACTTTCACGCTCCTTGCCACGCCTGTGCGTCGGTTATTGCCCAGGTTTTCAGATTTCACTGCCGGGCGCGCAAATTTAGGAAGCGTACGGAGGAACCTAGCACGGAAATGATTGATACAAAGCAAGTCCGTCAGTCATTGATGCAAGATCGGGCGGTTATGGATGCCATTCGCCGCCGGGCGCACCAGATTTCACTGGAGCGTGGCTACAGCACGCCGCAGCACATGGCAGATGACTGGTTTCGGGCGGAGAATGAGGTTCTCGAAAAGCTTATCCAGGAAGAAATCAAACGCCGCCAGAAAATGAACGCGGCCATCAGCGAGAGCGCGATGGCGGAGGAGGCTATCCCAGCCGTGACCCTGCCGGCGGTTGCCGAACAACCGGCGGCGGGCGCGGCAAAAAGTTCATCCAAAAAATCGGCTACCAGGCGTAAAAAATCAGAAGCCAAACTGGATACCAACGTGCTGGTGGCTGAAGATAGCGCGCCAGAGCCGGTCACGGCGGTGGCTCCCTTGCCAGAGGCGGCAACCACGGGCGCTCCCATTCAGCCGAAGCAGCCTCGCAAGAAATCGGTGACGGCTAAGCCAGCCGCTGAAACCGTGCCGCCACGCGCGGCCTCCAGTGTCGCCGTGACGAAGCCGAAACCCACGAAGTCAACCAAGAAAAAGTCATCCTGAACAGCCACGAACAGCTCACCAGCCACTGCGGAAGCGGCAGGTCTTCACATCGCTTGTCGCTTCTGCGCGCTGCATTCCTACTGACAGACAGTTGAAAGTAGCTCGCGGATGCTTGTTCCAACCAGCCGGCTACCATTTCCGTCCGCTGTTGCCATTGCGATTGCCGCGCTCACCGGACTGGTCCTGGGTCTTGTCCTCAACAGCCAATCCCTGCCAGCATTGGCACTCCTGGATGGGCTTGATCGTTCAACAAACGCACGCCTGGCCGCGGATGTGCTCACCCGTCAAGCCGGACAGCCGCCACCCGACGGGCTGACGCTCAGCTTTATCCAGTTTGATCAACCGGCATTTGCTCTCATCCGCCAGAATCACGACAGTGTGCATCTTGAGCGGCTGGCCCGCCAGTTACACCTTCCAGTTGTGGTGGAATATGTAGCTTGGTTTCGCTCGAACGGTAGCTTGGCAGCGCGAATTGGATTGTCGCGCCAGGGTGAACTGATTAGCTACCTCAATGGGGAGGTTCCACCTGCGGACGACAACGCCCTCCCGCCTGATATAGCAATTCAGGTGGCGCGGGCGTTTCTCGATAGCAGTAGTGGGACTAGCTTAGCCGGGCTGGGAGCACCCCAGGTGGAACGACTCCCCAACCAGCCCGAAACGGAAGTGCGCTGGCAGCAGCCCGTGCCAGAACTGCCAGAACTAACGCGCGTCGTTACTGTTCGCTTGCGCGGGGAAACGGTTTGGTACTTTCAGCACCGCGTCCAGCCAACCAATGATAGCTGGACACGCCCGTTTACCCTTTCGTCCGTCATCTTACCCTTTCTCGGACTGCCACTTTGGCTGGCGCTCCTGGCGGCGGCGGCCCTGTACTTGCTGAAAGTTTCGCGCCGCCACGTCATCCTCTGGCGCGCGCCAGCCGTATGCGCCCTGCTCGTTGGGCTTGGTTCTGTGCTGATGCTCATTCCGGCACTGCCGTATGCCGTCAGCAAAACAATGTTTGAGAACCCCGCTGCCGATAGCAACCCGCTCCGGCTAGCCATGATGCAAGAACCAGGTTTTTTCGTGATTGCGCTAGGGGGCTATGCCGTATCCAGCGTGCTGACCCTGTTCGCCACGATGGCTGTCACCTGGACCGTCTGCGCGGCGCTTCTCCATATTGAATATGAAACCAAGCGTCCATATGCAGAGGTCTTCCGGTCAATCCTGCTCTTCCGGCGGGTTGCCTACACCACGGCGCTGGAGCGAGGGCTGGTGGGTGGCGGCATTGGGTGGGCGTTACTGGGGTTGACCGGCTTGTTTCACTGGCTCACGGTCAGACCAAACGCGGCGATGGAGCAGGCCGCTGACAGCTTTTATTTGCTGCTTGACACTTGGTCTCCCAGCACCCTGTTGGTTGGTACGCTGGTGCGCAATACCTTTGACCTGGGCCTGGTGCTGGTGGGTTTCTCGTGGGTTGTGCTCGTGGATTGGCTGCGGTTCCCCCCGCGGTTGGCGTTGGTGACAGTCGCACTGCTGGGAACCATTGGCTGGAGCGATGTATTTTCGCAAGTTATGCCGCTCTCACTCAGTACGCCTTGGCTGCTGGGGCGGCATGCGTTGCTGACCGCCGTGCTGGTTGCGACGTTTGAGCGCTTTGGCCTGTGGACCACGCTCTGCGCAATCTGGACCTATCAAACGACAAGCTGGGCCGTTACGGCAGCCACCCTTCCGGCGCTCGGACTATCCCCCTGGCTTCCAACGCTACTGGTTCTGCTCCCCTTCGGTGCGGTCGTTTTCACACGGCGACCACCCGAAAACAAACAAGACAACCAGCCGACGCTGCTCGACCGGGTCGTGGAAGAACAGCGGCATGCCCAGCAGCTCGTTTTGGCGGCTCGCATTCAGGCCGCGTTCCTTCCAACCAGGATTCCCCACCTGGAAGGTTGGGACATCGCCGTTCAGAGCTTGCCAGCGCGTGAAGTTGGGGGTGATTTCTACGATTTCTTTACCGCGCCCGATGGCAAGTTGGGCATCTTCGTAGGAGATGTCTCCGGCAAGAGTGTGCCCGGTGCGCTCTTTACCGCCGTGGCAACCACGACCTTCCGCAGCGAGGCGGAAGAGGATGAGCTTGGTTGCGCGGCCATGCTCAACCGGCTCAACGAACTGCTCTATCCAGACATGAAGCGCGTCCGAATGTTTGTGGCAGCAACCTACGCTCAACTTGATCCACGGACCGGCCGCCTCACCGTGGCCAATGCCGGCCTTCCAGTCTTGGCTCACTGGCAAGCCAGGCCCCCCACCGGCGAGTCCTCGGTGGCGTTTATCGAGATCGGCGGACTGCCGCTCGGTAGCATGCAGCGCACTACCTATGATGAGTCCCAGGCCAATCTGTGCCTTGAAGGCCAGGCGTGCCTCGTCATCACCAGCGACGGTGTCGTTGAAGCCCTGAATGAACATGGCGATGCCTATGGCTACGACGCGCTGGCTTCGGTCATTGACAACCATGCCAAGCGCGGTGCGCACCCCCTGTGCGAAGCCATCATCTCGGATGTCAAACGACACATGGGCGACACCGAGCAGTCCGATGACATCACCGTTGTCATTCTTCAGCGCTGCCCCGCTCAAGCGGAACCCCAGTGGGAAGTTGAGCGAGCGTCATACGCCACTAAACCTCCCGGCTAAACCACCAGGTCAGGTCACGTCGCGCAAAGCGTCTTCCACGTTGGGAAAACGAAAACTGTAGCCCTGACGGAGAGCTGCGCGCGGCAGAGCGCGCTGCCCGTCCAGCACGACCTGGGCTGACTCGCCAAGCATGAGGTTGAGCGCAAAAGATGGCGCCGGAAGAAACGCCGGGCGGTTGAGAACTTTTCCCAGCGTGGCCGCGAAGTCGCGCATTCGCACCGGGTTGGGCGCAACTGCATTGACCGGCCCCTGCGCGCTCTCCGACGCCAATGCCCAGCGGATCAACCCAACCACGTCCGCCACATGAATCCAGGAAAACCACTGGTTACCGCTGCCGAGCGGTCCCCCCAGGCCAAGCTTGAAGATCGGAAGCATGCGCGCCAGCGCGCCGCCATCCCGACCGAGCACGACGCCGATCCGCAGCAGCACCGTCCGTACGCCATGCACCTCGGCCACCTTGGCGGCATCTTCCCATTCCTGGCAGAGCTTTCCTAGAAAGTCATCTGCCGGGCGGGTCGTTTCATCCAACTCGGTTTCCTGGTTTTTTGGATACAATCCAATCGCCGAAGCGGAGACGAGCACAGCCGGTTTTTGCTTGGCCTGAGCAATGGCGTTGACCAGATTTTGGGTCGTGACCACGCGACTGTCGCGAAGGAGTTTCTTCTGCTCAGGGGTCCAACGCTTGCCCACGATTGGTTCGCCTGCCAAGTGGACGATTCCGTAGGCCCCGTCCACTTCCCGTTGCCAGTCGTCCGCCTCTAACGGATCACCCAACACCCAGCGTACGCCACTTGAGGTATCACGGACTTTCCGTGACAACGCGACGATCTCATAACCTTCGAGCTTGAGCGCGGGTAACAGGTGCTGCCCAACGAAACCACTCGCGCCCGTAATGAAAATCTTTTTCATGGCCTTACAAGTTCATAGCAGGATGTAGCGCCAGCAAAGCATATGGCATCCCAAACCGAAAGTTGCCTTGGCCACGCAGCACCGGCTCCCCTGCTGGCACAGCGAGGTTCGGCGTTGGTTTTCAGTCTTGGTTTTCAGTCTTGGTTTTCAGTCGCCGCCGGGAGCGCCCAGCGAGGCATTGCGTGAGAGCCGCCCATACGCAACCAGTTTCCGCCGCAAGGTAGAAAGCGATAGCCCCAACGCCTGCGCCGTTCGGGTCAAATTCTCACCACATTGCGTGTAAGCTGCCAAGATATGCTCGCGCATGACCGTTTCCAGTGGGTTCAGATGGGTAGCGGTTGCGTCCCGGATCGGCTCGGCGGCCGGAGCTGCCGCAGCGCTGGCTTCAAGCAGCCGAGAGGGATGCAGCCACGGGCCGTCTTCGAGAATGAGCGCCCGCTCCAGGATATTGCGCAGCTCCCGGACATTCCCCGGAAAATCATACTGCATCAATGCCGGCAAATCCGCCGCGGCCACCTGGACACGGCGGCCGGGCGCGAGTTCCCGGATGAAGTGCTCGCACAGGCGTGGAATGTCATCCCGCCGCTCGCGCAGTGGCGGAAGGTCAATTGTCAGCACATTGAGCCGGTAAAATAGATCGCGACGAAACTTCCCGTTCGCCAAAGCATCCTGGAGCAAGAGGTTCGTTGCGGCCAGAAACCGCACGTTTACGAATCGGTCCTGCTCACCGCCCAAGCGCCGGACTTTTCGCTCCTCGATGACGGCCAGCAGCTTGGCTTGCATGGCCACGGGCATTTCGGCGATTTCGTCCAGAAAGAGGGTTCCGCCTTCCGCCAGCTCCAGCAACCCACGGCGCGGCACCGCGCCCGTGTAGGCCCCTTTCTCCACGCCAAACAGTTCTGCTTCGACCAGCGTCTCAGGCAGCGCCGCGCAGTTGACGCTTATGAAGGGCCGTTGGGACAGAGGCGAACCATAGTGGATGGCTTTTGCGACCAGCGTTTTGCCCGATCCGGTCTCGCCGGTAATCAGGACGTTCGCCATCGTTCCCTGGGCGCGGCGGATCAATCCCTGAATTGCCTGGGCGCGCCCACTCTGACCGATAAACAGCGCGGTGGCCTCGTCATGACTGACGGTGAGGCGATGCACTTCCGCAATTCGTTCCAGCTTGGCCGTGTGATAGAGCTGGTTGACCGCATGGCGCACTTCCGCCACGTCCACGGGCTTCGACAAGTAATCGTGGACACCGACGCGCAGGGCTTGAACGGCATGGTCATAGCTCGGAAAGGCCGTCATCAACAACACCTTGACGGCATCGTTGGCGTCCAGCGCCACCGGCACAATGGCAAGGCCATCCCCGTCGGGAAGTCGCTGATCGAGCAGGATGATGTCAAACGGAGCGCGCTGGATAGCGGCACAGGCGTCCGCCACCGTGCCGACCGTGACAACGGACGCGCCATCCCGCGCCAAATCCTCCCCCAAAGACTCACGAAACAACGGCTCATCGTCCACGATGAGCAATCTCATCTGAGGGTCTAACGTCATCGTGACTCACTCGATAACATATCCAAATGGGTGCTTGCTCCCGGCGGCGGCTTCGAGGGTGACAATCGCTTCACACCCACCGGCGGGATGTGGCTGAAGTTCAACCGTGCCCTTCATCTTTGAGATCAACCTCTGCGTAATCACCAGGCCGAGTCCGGTGCCCTGTGGTTTGGACGTGTAGAAGGGACGGAACAGGTGCTTCTGCTTTTCCGTGTCAATCCCCACGCCGTTGTCATACACCGTGAGGACAACGAGTTGCCGCTGCTGTTTCGCCGTGATGACGATACGCGGGCTGGCGGTAGTAGCCAAAGCGTCAATTGCGTTTGAAATGAGATTCATCAGTGCTTGATGAAGTGCCCGTTCGTCAAACCAGGCCAGCCCAAGGTTGGCCTCGAAAGCCCGCTCCAAAGCAATTTGGCGCGCCGCCAGTCCGTCGGCAATCAGCGCGCAAAATCGCTCCAAAAATGGAACGAGCGGCTGCGCCTTGAGTTCTGGCGTCTCATGCAAACTAAATGAACGCAGCGTGCGCAGCAGGTATTCCACCCGCCCGATCTCGGATAAACAGCGGTCAACACAGGTTGTCACCGCGCTTGGGGAAGGCTGCTCAGTTCGCCGCAGCACAGTCAGCGCTGTTTTGATGGAGTTGATCGGATTCCCCATTTCATGGCGAATGGCCGAAAAGATGTAACCGGCGTTTTCGGTCACATTGACCGCCTCGGCAATGGCTTCGTAACGCCGCTGTTCGGTTACGTCACGACAAACCATGACGACATCGCCCATGGCGCCAGAGGCGTCGTGAACCGGCGACACCGTCGCTTCCTCGTAGTAGGTGCTGCCATCCCGGCGCCGCGCGAGGTATTGGCCACGCCAATCCTGTCCCCGCGCCAAACAGCGGAGGATTTCCCGGCGCGTCGTCCGCTCCACCGGACCCAACCCCAACCGACTGAGCCGGCGCCCGATGGCTTCCCAGTTCTGAATCCCAGTCAGGTGTTCAAAAGCCGGATTACAGAAAATAATGCGCCCACGCCGGTTGAACGTTACGACGCCTTCCCCAACCCGCTCAATCGCCGCGATCAAGCGGGCCGTATCCTGCTCGACCAATCGCCGTGCAGTAATGTCGTCAATGACGTGAACCCAGCCCGTTCCAATCCCGCGCTCCTGTGTGATCCAGTAGCTACTGATTTGAAACCACCGGTTATCACCCGGAAATTGAAACGCCGATGCGTCCTGAATACAGTTCAGCAGCGACCCACTTGCTTGACCAAAGAAGAGTTTTGCCGATGACTGATGAATGATAGCCGGATAAGGCAGGCCGAGGAAGGCAGCCACGGCGTGGTTGCAGCGGCGAATGTTGCCTTCCGTACTCTCAAGCAAAATGAGATTGGGTAGCGCATCCACCGTCGCCAACCATTCTTCGTTGTGGCGGCGACGCACCTCGTCAAGCGTCTGCCGGGGGGTCAAGTCCTCAATCAGCAGAACCAACCCTGGCTCATCCTGGAACACGGCCAGGGTCATCTGCGTCAGCACTAAACAACCGTCCGGCTTCCGCAGCCAGACCTCCTGTTTGTCTGACACCGCGACGCGGTCAGTATCCGGCTCCGGCAGTTTACCGAGGCCAAGCTGGCGCCAGGCGGTCTTAAACTGAGACCAGCCCTGGTGACTCAGGTAGCGCCGACCGCGCTGACCGTAGAGCTTGCGCATCGGTTCTCCCAAAAGTGTCGTCAAATAGTTGTTGGCAAAGATAATCCGACCGCGACCGTCCACCATGGCCAGACCATGCGGCAGCCCACTCAAAAAACGCATCCACCGCTGGGGTGTGATAAACGGCAATCCAGCCGAGGTGTGGCGAGGCGTGATGTCCTCGTGGATGACCATGACCGATGACAACGGACCGGCCAGGACGTGTGCCCGAAACCACCGCTGCGCGTCTGGACTTTGACAGGGATAATCAAGACTGAACTCCCGTTTCTCTCCCTGCGCGACCTGGCGAATCCCCAGCGCCAGCGCATGCGCCTCTGGATAACGTTCAGGGTCGGCCTGGTCACACAGGTCTAGATAGTTCATTCCGATACCGTAGTTGGCGCCGGCCGCCATGCCCTGCGTGTCGGCGGTTCGCCGCCAGGCGGTATTGACCGTCACCACCGTCCCATCCGGGGACAGGATGGCTACCGGCTCACCGACCGTATTGATAACCGAATTGAGCAACCGCTTGGCACCCTCAAGCTCCTGCTCAACCTGTCCGCGATTGGCCAGGTTCCGCACAATCAGGGTGTGGTGTCGCTTTCGATGGCTGTAGAACTCACTACAAGTCAGTTCGACCGGGTGGCGGCGGCCGTCTCCGCCAACTAGGTCTGCGGTCATGGACTCACCGGTTTTCACCAGGCGTGGGATCAGGTCGGAGAGCGGCAACTGGCTGTCAACCAACGTGGTTATGCGCTGTCCGATACACTCTGAACCCATGAGCTGTCTGGCCATCGGATTTGCCGTGAGGATGCGCAAATCATTGTCCAGCGTCAGGATAGCATCACTGGCATACTGCACGATGGCGTGCATGTGCCGCGCCGCTTCCTGAAGCTGCCGTTCAGCTTGGTAGGCCTGGAGCAGATAGCTCACCCGATGCTTCAAAACCACCGGTTTAGGCGGCTTGAGGATGTAATCCGTGGCGCCGGCCGCAAACGCTGCCTCCACCGCCGATTCATCGCTGATGCCAGTCAGCATCAGGATGGGCACGAGCCGGTAAGCGTCTAGCTGCCGCAGGCGTCCGCAGAGCGTGATGCCGTCCATACCGGGCATCGAGATGTCCAGCAAGACGATATCCGGTTCAAGGTGCGCCGCCGCGCCAAGCGCCGTCAAACCGTCACTGTGGGTAACCACCTCCAAGCCTTGCTCCCGCAGCAGCATACCCAGAAGCTGGCGAATTACGGCATCGTCATCCACAAGATGAACCAGTGGACCCTGTGTTTCCATAGCCAGAATGTCCCAAGCGCAGTGTGCCGGGGGGAGAAGCGATCAGTTGTCGTGGGACGAAACGTTAGTCCAAGTGCCGTGGGTGGTGAAAGCCCTGGCTGAAGGTTTGGGTTGACTCGCCCCCAAGACGCTGAAAACAGATGCCGAAGACGTGCGTCACCACTCACAACGTTGATTCTCGCCAAAAACGTGGCACATCTGCCTTGAATTTTTCGCTTAGGTAGGTGGGAGGTTCACCGGCCGGCCGCAACCATCCAGGTTTCGGCGGTAGCGTCCGGGGTTGCCCCTAGGTCACTGGCTTCCCGGTGTGGGAAGGAAGGGATACTCGGCGATGTTACACGTTCCCGAATCACAGCCAGCACAGGTCACGGACGATCATCAGGTGGAAACAGGACGCCTGGCGCTGCCTTCCATCAGCGAAGCGGCACTGTTGCGACAAATTGTCAACCACGTCCGCCATGCCTTCTGGGCAGCCACGTTGCCTGAGAAGCGGTTATTGTTCGTCAACCAGGAGTTTGAGTCCATCTGGGGATTTTCTCCGCTGGTGGCGATCCACGAACCGCATCGGCTTCGGGCGGCCATTCATCCAGATGACCGCGAACGCTGGGAAGCGGCCGCCCTCAACCCGGCTGGCTCGGATATTGAATACCGCATTTGCCGACCCGATGGGCAAATCCGCTGGGTTCGGGAAAGCGTCTTTCCGGTTCGGGATCGGTTGGAGCAGCCGGTGCTGTTGGTTGGGTTGGCAAAAGACATCACGGCCTATAAACGCGCCGGGGAAGCGCTGCGCGAGAGCGAAGAACAGTTTCGGTGCTTCTTCAACCTCACCCCATCGCCAGGGTGTATCTTTGAGGCACGCACGGGAAAGATCATCGCCGTCAATGTGGCTTTTGAGCAGTTGACCGGCTACGCACAAGCCGAGGCAGTCGGACGCTCGCTGGCGAAACTTGATTTGTGGTTGGATCAAACCTTGCCGCGGCTGGTGATGGCGTCGCTCCGACAAGGCGCCGGCTCCCAGCGTTTTGACCTGACAATCAAAACCCGGGCTGGTGGTGTCTGTGACCTGATGGTGTCGGCCAATCTGCTGACGATTGGCGGGCGCCAATGCATTGCCACCATAGCGACAGATATGACCGACATGAATCGCTTGCGGCGGCAACTCACGGAAAGCGAAGCCCGTTTTCGGACGCTGGTGGAAAACGCGCCCGACATCCTCATCTGCACGACCCTGGATGGGGATGTGACCTACCTCAACCATCCTGATTTAGGCTATCAGGAACAAGACCTCCTGGGCCACAATCTGCTGGATCGTGTTGTGGACGCCAACAGCTTGCGCGAAGCCATGCGGCAGGTCGTTAGCACCGGTCAGGTCGTTTCCTTTGAAGCGCAGTTTCAGTTCGCGGATGGGCACCAACGGTGGTGTGCCGGACGGGTCGCGCCGATTTGGGGCGAAGATACCGTCACCGAACTCGTGTTTCGCCTACGCGACATCGAAGAACGCAAGGCCGCTGCGCTCCAGCTCAAAAAGCTCAATGCCGACATTTCCGAGGCCAACGCCAAGTTGCGTGAGATAGACCGCCTCAAGGCACGCTTCGCGGCCATGCTCGTTCATGATCTACGCTCGCCCCTGGGATGCGTTTACAGCGCGCTGGAACTCTTTGAAGCCATCGGGAAGCCCGATGAGGAGACCCGCCACTTGGTCGGCGTGGCGCGCAATAGCCTTGAACGCGCCCTGAACTTGCTCAGCGAAGTCCAGGAGGTCTATCGCAGCGAGGAAACCGGTATCGTGCTTGAGCGCGCGCCGCTTGACGTCACCGAAGTCTTGCAGGAAGCCGTGGATGGCGTCCGCCCGGAAGCCGAGCGAAAAGGAGTCATCCTTCGCTATCAGCCATCCGAGACGCTTCCTCAAGTCAGGTTGTCGGCTGACCGCGGCAAGCTGTTACGGGTCTTCACCAACCTGCTGACAAACGCGGTCAAATTCACGCCGAAGGACGGAGCGGTCATGCTCACGGCGACCGTCACCAATGGTGCGGGCGTCAACATCGGACGCGACTTCATTGAAGTGAGCGTGACCGACACCGGCATTGGCATCCCGCCCGAAGACTTGCCCTATGTCTTCGATCTCTATCGCCAATCCCGCAATCACCGCATGGGCGTTGGCGTTGGGTTGGGGCTTTCGATTGTCAAAAGCATTGTTGCCGCGCATGGCGGCGATGTGCGGGTTGATAGTCAGCTTGGCGTTGGCACCAGCTTCACCGTGAGTTTGCCCATCCCCGACAACACGGAAAGCGTCGCCAATCCGATGGATGCCACGCTGTCAGCCTAGCCGGGACGGCCCGTCACGCCTGCGCTTCGAGAATGGCGCGGGCACGGGCAAAACAGGCTTCCGCCTGCAAGCGGCGGCCCTGCCGGTCGTGGAGAACCCCAAGGTTTTTGAGCGTCTCGGCCACCTTTGGATGGTGTTCACCTAACCGGCGCTCGAAAATATCCAGGGCGCGCTCCAACAACGCCTGGGACTCGTCATACTTGCCGCGCAGGTCGCAGGATACGGCCAGGTTGTTGAGTGTCACTGCAACCGAGAGGTCGTCGGGTCCATGGGCCTGTTCCCGAATCGCCAGCGCCCGCCGCAGCGCTGCCTCGGCCTGGGCGTAGTCGCCGTCCTCGTCGCACATCCGCGCCATTTCACTCAGTAGGGGAGCAATGTGCAGCGTATCGTGACCGTGGAGTGCTTCAAGAAAAGCCACCGCCCGGTCGTAGAGCTTGACCGCCTCGGCAATCCGGCCGTCATCGGCCAACATCTGGGCCAGGTTCGTCAGGCTCGTGACAAAGCCGCCGTGTTGAATTTCGAGGGCCTTGGCGTCAGCCTCAATCGCGCGCCGATAAACCGCTTCAGCCTGGGCAGTTTCACCCAGCATGTCGAAGGTCATCGCTAGGTTGTTGAGGCAGCAGGCAAAACGCGGGTCCGTTTCGCCAAATCGCCGAGCTTCACGCACGGCGTCGGCAAAGCAAAACTGCGCTTTTTCGTAATCGCCGGCTTCAAATGCCTTGACCCCGGCTTGCCAGAAACGCCTCCACGTATTGCGGCGGCTTGTTTGGGTGCGGGCAAACGCTTCACGTTGGGCTTCCGTCTTGAGTTCTCCTGGACAAACCGCCCCGGTTGAAGTCTGGCTCACGGTGTCACTGCCTCCCGTCCGATTTAGAGTTTGACGCAGACGTTTTTTATCTCAGCGTAAAAATCAAGCGAGTGGCGGCCGCCTTCGCGCCCGATTCCGCTCAGCTTCATGCCGCCGAAGGGCGTCCGCAGATCGCGCACAAACCAACTGTTGATCCAGACCACGCCGACTTCCAAGGCGTGCGCCAGGCGATGCGCGCGCGCGCCATCGCGCGTCCAGACAGCGGCGCACAGCCCGTAGTCCCCGGCGTTGGCCAAGGCAAGAACTTCTTCTTCGTCATCAAAGGGCGTGACGTGGCAGACGGGACCAAAAATTTCTTCCACCAGACAGGGAGACTGCTCAGGCAGACCGGTCCAGACCGTCGGCTCGACAAAGTACCCCTGGTCATACGGCGCGGCCAGCGCCGGACATCCGCCACCGGCGTGGACTTCCGCCCCGGCCGCCCGCGCGGCCGCGTAATAGCCCAGAACTTTCTCCCGGTGCGCGGCCGAAATCAGTGGACCCAGCCTGGTCGTTTCGTCTTCCGGCGGACCCGGACGCCACTGGCGCGCCTCGTCGGCCAGGGCCGTGACGAAACGTTCAAAGATCGGACGCTCGACATAGACCCGCTCCGAACACAAACAAACTTGGCCGCCATTGAGAAAACTGGAGCGGGCCACCCCCGACACGGCGCGGTCGAAGTCAGCGTCGGCGAACACAATCGCGGCATTCTTCCCGCCCAGCTCAAATGATAGACGTTTCGTCCGCGCGGCCGCCGTTCGCATAATAGACTGTCCCGTCCGAGTTTCACCGGTGAAGGTAATGGCGGTGACATCGGGATGCGCCACCAACCATTCCCCCGTGCTGTTTGGGCCAAATCCATGGACGACGTTGTACACGCCCGGCAGAATCCCCGCGTCTGTCATGACCTCGCCTAGCAGGGTTGCCGTAGAGGGTGTTTCCTCGGACGGTTTGACCACGACGGCATTCCCCATCACCAGCGCTGGAGCGACTTTCCAGGTCAGCAACAACAGCGGCAAGTTCCACGGACAAATCACGCCGACGACGCCCAGCGGTCGGCGCAGACCGTAGTTGAGCGCTCCGGCGCCATCGTCGGTCACGGTCTCGAAGCACTCGGTGCCCAGTCCAATTGCCAGGTCGGCGAAGATACGAAAGTTGGCCGCGGCACGCGGAATATCCAGGGCGCGCGCCAAGCCGTAAGGCTTGCCGGTGTCGGCGACTTCGGCGGCGAGAAAGTCGTC
This sequence comes from Chloracidobacterium validum, assembly GCF_018304825.1. Lineage (NCBI taxonomy): Bacteria > Pseudomonadati > Acidobacteriota > Blastocatellia > Chloracidobacteriales > Chloracidobacteriaceae > Chloracidobacterium > Chloracidobacterium validum. Next base: position 34,443 of record NZ_CP072648.1, on the reverse strand, counting down.
AAAGCGCGCTTCGATGCCATCGGCCACCTGCCGCAGGCGCTGGGCCCGCTCGGCAACGGGCAGCTTGTTCCACCCACGCCACGCCGCCTTGGCGGCGGCAACGGCCGCGTCGCAGTCGTCCGGCGTGGCCAGTGCCACCGCTGCATTCACTTCGCCGGTGGCCGGATTGTAGGCGGGAAACGTCGCGCGGTTGCTCGCGTTCTGAAATCTTCCGGCAATGAATAATTTCCGCTGAATGAGCATCGTCTCTCCAGGGCACGGATGGCAGCGAGGACCCGGCCGGGCGTTATTGCAGGTGCGGACGCCATTGCTCCACCGCGCGGTCATACCAGTCAGCGCCAGGCCGGTTGGGCACGTGCTGGATGCCGTCGCACACATAGTTTACCGCGCCTTCCAGTTGTCCGCTGGCAACCGGCACGACGCCATCACCCCAAACGGTTCCATCGCCACACACCAGGCGGTAGCTCTGGTAGGCCGCCATCTCGGCTAGCGTGCCGGGAAACGCCCCACGAATCGCGCAACCGATGACGGCGACATAGCGCACCGAAGCATAAAATGCGCCGGGGTAGTGGCTGTTGACGAAGTCCATCGTCCGGCGCGTCCACGACAGCAAGCTGGCGTGTGGGCAACCGAGCGTGACCAGGGTTGCCGTCTGGCGATGGCCGCGGTAGGCCACACCATCATAGGCATCGTCTCCCAGGTACAGCCGCGCCACGATTCCCCCGGCGCTGTGGGTGACCAAGTTGACCCGTTTCGCGGCATGGGCCTGGCGCGTTTTCTCGACCGTCGCCTGCGCCATATCCAGCAAGTTGCGGTAGCTCCCAACACCCGAGGCGTAGAGCCAACTGGCCTGGGTCAGCGGCACAATGGCAACCGGCGCGCGGCAAATCGTTTCGAGCTGCTGCGCCAGCGGCCGGTACGCCGTCCAATCCACGAGGAAACCGCCAATGATGACAATCGGATAACGAAGTGCCACGGCAGTCAACGTTGCTGAGCTTACCTTCGCCCTCGGCCACCTACGACGGCCGAGGCCGGTCACTGGGCGCTGCGCACCCGCTCATACACGGCGCGATATTTCCACGCGGCCCGCGCCCACGAAAAATCGGCGCGCATGCCATTGCGCTGAATCGTTTGCCAGACCTGCGGCTGGCGGTACAGCAGTAACCCCTCATAGATTTTTTCCATCAACCGGTTGGCGTCATAGGCCCGAAACTTCAGCCCATTGCCGCTGCCGGTCACGCGGTCAAAATCCTGAATGGTGTCGTCCAAGCCGCCGGTCGCCCGGACGATGGGCACCGTCCCGTACTTCAGGCTGTAAATCTGGTTCAGTCCGCATGGCTCATAAGCCGACGGCATGAGGAACAGGTCGCCTCCGGCTTCCATCTGGTGGGCAAGCGGTTCGTTCAGCCCAAAGTACACCGCGATGCGCCGGGGAGCGGTATCGCGCAAGTGCTGAAAAAAGACTTCGTAGCGCGGGTCGCCCGAACCGAGCAAAATGAAATAGGCGCCGGAATGCAAAATCCGCCAAGCAACCTCGCGCACTAGGTCCAGACCTTTCTGGTCGCTCAGGCGGGACACGATGACAATAGCCGGTCGGTTAAGCTCCACCGGCAGACCAAATCGCTTGAGTAGATCGGCTTTGCAAACGCGCTTGCCGCTCAGGTCGTCCGGGGTGTAGTGGGCCGCCAGGTGCGGATCGGTCGCCGGATTCCATTCGTCGTAGTCCACGCCGTTGAGAATGCCAACCAAATCGTTGCGTCGCAGTCGCAGCAGGCCGTCCATGCGGAAACCGTACTCCGGCGTCTGGATTTCCTGGGCATAACGCTCGCTAACCGTCGTCAGGGCGTCCGAAGCGAGCAATGCGCCCTTGAGCATGCTGCCGGCACCACTGAACTCCAAGCCATCAGCGCCTGCGCGTAAGTCGCCCGGCAATCCAAAGTAGGCCAGATCGTCGAGATTGAAAAAACCTTGAAAGGCAAGGTTGTGAATGCTGGTAAGCGTCGCCGTTCGGGCAAAGAAGGGATCGCCGCGCAGCGCCGTCCGCAGGTACACCGGAATCAATCCGGTCATCCAGTCATTGCCATGAATGACGTCCGGTGGTTCACCAAACCACCGCGCCAGTTCAATCACGGCCCGGCTGAAGAAAGCAAAGCGGGCTGGATCGTCCGGCTCACCATAGAGCTTGCGGCCGCGATGGAAATAAGCCGGCGCATCAATCAGAAAGATTTCGACCCCCTGGCGTTCTTCTCGAAACACCTGGGCCGTCTGGAGGCCGAAACCAAACGGAACGCGCAGTTGGCCAACGTACTCGCCGGCCGTGATGAAGCCATACCGTGGCGTGACGACGCGCACGGTCAACCCCGTCGCCGCCAGTGCTTTGGGAAGCGCCGCCCCCACATCGGCCAAGCCTCCGGTTTTCGAGTGTGGCGCAAGTTCAGAAACGGCAAACAGGATGTTCATGGCACGCCGGGCGCAGAAAGGATAGCTCGAACTGGTTAGGCATTCATGGAAGCCAGAAACTCGGCATTGGTCTTGGAGCGCTCCAAGTGGCTGACCATGAGTTCCATGGATTCGACGCTCGATAGGGGACTCAGCACCCGCCGCAGCACGAAGATTCGATTGAGGTCGTCCTTCGGAATCAGCAGCTCCTCCTTGCGTGTGCCGGACTTGTTGATGTCCACCGCCGGGAAGATGCGTTTCTCGATGAGCTTGCGGTCGAGGTGAATTTCCATGTTGCCCGTGCCTTTGAACTCCTCGAAGATCACGTCATCCATGCGCGAGCCGGTGTCGATCAAGGCCGTCGCAATGATGGTCAGGCTGCCACCTTCTTCGAGATTGCGCGCGGCCCCGAAGAAACGTTTGGGCTTCTGGAGCGCGTTGGCATCTACCCCGCCGGAGAGAATCTTGCCGGATGGCGGCACGGTGGCGTTGTGGGCGCGCGCCAGACGAGTGATGGAGTCGAGCAAAATCACCACATCGCGGCCGTGTTCGACCAGCCGCTTGGCCTTTTCGATGACCATGTCGGCCACTTGAACGTGCCGCGTCGGCGGCTCGTCAAAGGTCGAACTGACGACTTCGCCCTGGACGCTGCGCTGCATGTCGGTCACTTCTTCGGGCCGCTCGTCAATCAACAAAACAATGAGCATGACCTCTGGGTGATTGCGGGTGATCGAGTTGGCAATGGACTGAAGCAGCATCGTCTTGCCCGTGCGCGGCGGCGCGACGATCAACCCGCGTTGCCCGCGTCCGATGGGTGTCACCAAGTCGAGGACGCGCCCAGATAGATTTTCCGGCGTGCTTTCCATGCGCAACCGCTTGTTTGGGTAAAGCGGCGTCAGGTTGTCGAACTGCACACGCTCCCGGCGCAGGTCGGGCGGCTCGAAGTTGATGGCTTCGACCTTGATGAGCGCGAAGTAACGCTCACCTTCCTTGGGTGGCCGAATCTGCCCGGAAATGGTGTCGCCGGTGCGGAGGTCAAACTTGCGAATCTGGGACGGCGACACATAGATGTCGTCCGGGCCCGGCAGGTAGTTGTAGTCCGGGGCGCGCAAGAAGCCAAACCCATCCGGCAGGCACTCCAGCACGCCCTCAGAAAAGATGAGGCCGGAGCGCTCGGTTTGCGCTTGCAAAATCTTGAAAACCAGTTCCTGCTTGCGCAGGCTGCCGGCGCCGGGAACATCCAACTCCTGCGCAATGCGCATGAGGTCCGACAGCGGGAGGTCCTTGAGTGCGGTAATGTCGTGAAAGCCATTGGCTGGCGGGGGGTCCGCACTTTCAACAGCAACAGGCTCGATCGGGTCTAGCGTTTCTTCCATGGCAAGTTCTGTGACCAAGTGTTTATCCAAGCGTCAAGGTTTATCCAAAGTGTCGGGTACGAGGCTGCGCAATCCAGCGTGAAGCGTCAGGCGCGGGCGCGGGGCGCGGCCCAGTCCACCAGGGCCGACCGAATCGTTTCCCAGACCAGCTCCGCGCCAGCACGGGTCAGGGAGGAATAGGGTAAAACGCGGTCGCCATAAACCCGGCGCAAGGCCGTCAGGCGAGCCGCCAGGCGTGACCGCGAAAGCTTGTCCGACTTGGTGGCCACGACACAAAACCGGCGCGCCGTGGCGGTGAGCCAGTCCTGCATCACAAGGTCAAGCGATTGTGGTTCAAGCCGAGCATCCACGATGAGAACGCACAGCGCAAGCGCCGCGCGATGGCGCAGATAACCCTCGATCATTGGTCGCCACTGCTCGCGTACGGCCTGTGGCACACGCGCATAACCATAACCCGGTAAGTCCACGAAGCGAAGCTCGCCGTTGATTTCAAAAAAGTTGATGAGCTGCGTCCGACCGGGTGTGTTGCTTGTCCGGGCCAGCCCATGCACGCCAAGGAGCGAGTTGATGAGGCTCGATTTGCCGACATTCGAGCGTCCCAGAAAAGCTACTTCCGGTAACGACGGAGGCGGGTAATGTGCCGCCTCCGTCGCGCTCTTCACAAATGTCGCCGCAACGACCTTCATTCAACCGGCACCGATGATAGGTGATCTGTCACATCTGTGTTCCAGATCGGAGACAGGTCATCTGTCAGGGTTTTGTTTGGCAGGGTTTTGTCATCAACCAGTCGGGAACTTGGCGACTCAACCAAGGCCAGGGGAAAAACCTGCTCCATCTGTTCCACAAAGTGTATATCCAATGCTTCCCGAATCTCGGCTGGGATGTCTGCCATGTCTTTTTCGTTGTCCTGCGGCACGAGAACGGTTCGGATGCCCAGGCGGAGCGCGGCCAGAAGCTTTTCCTTGAGTCCGCCAATCGGCAAAACTCGACCACGCAATGTAATCTCGCCCGTCATGGCTACGTCTTGCCGGACGGGGATGCCGGTCAGCGCCGACACCAGAGCGGTCGCCATGGTGATCCCCGCCGAAGGTCCATCCTTGGGAATCGCGCCTTCCGGCACGTGGATATGCACGTCCTGTCGCCGGTAAAAATCGGGCGCAATGCCGAGCGCCGTCGCGCACGCGCGCACATAGGTCATCGCGGCCCGGGCCGACTCCTGCATGACATCGCCCAGCTTTCCAGTCAGGATGACTTGGCCGCGCCCTGGCATCAACGTGGTTTCCACAAAAAGGGTTTCACCCCCGACTTCCGTCCAGGCCAAGCCCGTGGCAATCCCCACCTCACTGCGTTCCTTGAGTCGGGCCGGCTGGTAGCGGGCCGGCCCCAGATATTCGGAAAGGACCTCTGCCGTGATGATTTCCCGATATTCCGCGCGGTCAGGCTCTGGCGTCAGCAAGAGTCGCCGCGCGACTTTGCGACAAATCGCTGCCAGGTCGCGCTCCATGTTGCGCATCCCGGCTTCTCGTGTGTAGTTCTGAATGATGGCCACCAAAGCCTCTTCGGTGAACGTCACCTGGGTTTCAGACAGCCCGTGCTTTTCCCGTTGCTTCGGAATCAAGTGCCGCCGCGCGATTTCAAGTTTTTCCCGCTCGGTGTAACCCGACAGACGGATGATTTCCAGCCGGTCACGCAGCGCCGGCGGAATCGTGTGCAAGACGTTGGCCGTAGCGATGAACATAACCTGCGACAGGTCATACTCAACGTCGAGGTAGTGGTCCCGAAACGTGCTATTTTGCTCCGGGTCAAGCACCTCCAACAGGGCAGCGGCCGGATCGCCCCGGTAGTCAGACGTGAGCTTGTCAACCTCGTCGAGCAGAATAAGGGGGTTGATGGTGCCGGCCTTCTTCATCATCTGAATGATTTGCCCCGGCAGCGAGCCAATGTAGGTGCGCCGGTGGCCTCGAATTTCGGCATCATCCCGAACGCCGCCCAAGCTGAGGCGCACAAACTTCCGCCCCGTTGCCTGGGCAATGGATTTCCCCAAACTCGTCTTCCCAACGCCTGGCGGGCCGACAAAGCATAGAATCGAACTCGGTGACTGCCTGACAAGCTGGCGAACGGCAAGAAACTCCAGGATGCGGTCTTTGATCTTTTCCAAGCCGTAGTGATCGGCATCCAGAATCTGCTGCGCCGCTTGCAAGTCGCCGTTTTCCTCTGAGCGCTCATGCCACGGCACCGTGATGAGCCACTCAAGGTAATTGCGCGATACGGCCGCTTCCGCCGACATCATCGGCATCTGCTCAAGCCGCCGCAACTCGCTCATCGCTTTGTCGTGCGCCTCGGCCGGCAACCGCGCCGACTCGACCCGTCGCTTGAGTTCCTCAAACTCTGACCGTTCATCCTTGCGCCCAAGCTCTTTGTGAATGGCCTTGATTTTTTCGCTCAGGTAAAACTCCCGATGCGACCGCTCCATTTGCTTTTTGACGCGCCCCTGGATGGTGCGATCCATCTGGAGCTTTTCAAGCTCGATGTCAAAAATATCCACCAGCCGGAGCAAGCGGTCGGCCAGCGAGACGGTTTCGAGAACTTTTTGCTTTTCCTCAACCGAAATTTTCAAGTGACTGGCCACGCTGTCAGCCAGGCGGGCCGGTTCCTCGATCCGCAGGTCAGCGTGCAGATTCTCCGGGTTGTCAGGGTTTTGCCGGACGTACTGCTCAACCAGTCCCGTCAGTTTTCCAACCAGGGCCGAAATACGTGGACTCTGCTCGCGGTCGGTAGGCAGGCGCTTGACAACGGCCATCCAGCAGTTGCCAGAATCCTCAAAGCGGATCGCCTGCGCCCGCTCAAGCCCCTCGAACTGAACCTTGATCGTCCCATCGGCCAACTGGAGGTGGTGGGTAATGCGTGCCAGCGTCCCAACCCGATGTACCTGCTCTGGGGTCGGTTCCTCCAATGTGGGGTCATGTTGCGTGACGAGAAAAATCAACCGATCACGCTGGAGGGCCGTGGTGAGCGCGACGACGGATGGCTTGCGGCCTATCTTGAAACGAATCGCGGTGTGCGGAAACACCACCACGTCGCGGACGGGAACGGTCGGAAAGCAGGCGATATGACTGGGCAGACTGTCGTGGAACTCGTCCATGGGCGGTTTGTTGGCTATCGAGCAGGCAGTCCCCTCAACCAGGGACTGTCAACCACGCAGCGGGAAGAGGCTTCACGCCGCTTTTTCTGGAAGTGGTAAGTGAACGCGCCGGTCTTCGACCATTTCGCGTGTCACGGTGAATTCACGGATACGCTTCTGGCTTGGCAGGAAATACATCGCATCAAGCATCAGTTCTTCCAGAATCATCCGCAACCCACGTGCGCCAACCTTGCGCTGATGAGCCATGTGAGCAATCGCGCGGAGCGCATCGTCAGTGAACCGCAAGCGCACGTTATCCCATTCAAACTGCCGCTGATACTGCTTGATGATGGCGTTCTTGGGCTTGGTCAAAATATCAATGAGGGCATCTTCGTCCAGTTCATGGAGCGTTCCCACAACGGGTAACCGGCCGACAAACTCTGGAATAAGACCATATTTGATGAGGTCTTCTGGTTGAACTTGGCTGAAAACCCCATCCACTTTCGCAGCCGGCCGGCGATCAATTTTGGCATTGAAACCAAGTGACTTCTTACCGATGCGCCGTTCAATGATCCGCTCCAAGCCACCAAAAGCCCCACCGCAAATGAACAAAACATTGGTCGTGTCCACCGGGTAAAACTCCTGGTGTGGGTGCTTACGTCCGCCCTGCGGAGGCACGCTGGCAACCGTGCCTTCCAGAATCTTGAGGAGCGCCTGCTGGACGCCTTCGCCAGACACATCGCGGGTGATGGAGGGGTTATCGTCTTTGCGGCAGATTTTGTCAATTTCATCAATATAGATGATGCCTTGCTGGGCGCGCTCAATCTCGCCATTCGCGGCCTGGAGCAACTTGAGAATGATGTTTTCTACATCCTCTCCGACGTACCCAGCTTCGGTGAGCGTTGTCGCATCCACAATAGCGAATGGGACGTTGAGAATACGCGCCAACGTTTGCGCCAACAGCGTTTTTCCCGTGCCGGTTGGGCCGATCAGCAAAATGTTGCTTTTTGAAATTTCCACGTCGCCAGCGGTGCGATTGCGGAGCATGTCCATGCGCTTGTAGTGCTGATACACCGCCACGGCGAGCTTCTTTTTCGTCTCATCCTGTCCAATGACATAGTCATCGAGAAAAGCTTTGACTTCGACGGGGCGCGGCAGATAAGGCCGCTGCGTTACCGCCTCTTGCCGCGCGTCGTCGTTGATGATTTCGTTGCAGATGTCAATGCACTCGTTGCAAATATAAACCGTCGGTCCAGCAATGAGTTTTTTGACTTCGTTTTGGCTCTTTCCACAGAAAGAGCAGCGTAGCATGTCGTCTCGTCCTCTCACGGGTGGCTCCACAGGCACATCAGAGTGATTTATCAGAAGTCAGTGAACAGAAGGCCCATTATCACCAGGTGGCACTGTCACTATACGCGGTTGGTTAGCACCTGGTCCACGATACCGTATTCCATGGCCTGTGTCGCCGACATGATCCGGTCACGTTCGACATCAGCTTCAATGACATCAAATGGCTTCCCGGTGTGCTTGGCCAAAATGTTGGATGTCAACTCTCGAATACGTTTGATTTCTTCGGCCTGGATAAGGATGTCCGTGGCTTGTCCCTGCGCACCGCCGGACGGCTGGTGAATCAGAATCCGCGAGTGCGGCAAGGCATAGCGTTTTCCCTTCGTGCCGGCTGCCAGGAGCAGCGCCCCCATCGAAGCGCACTGACCGATGCAGAAGGTCACGATGTCTGGCTTGACGAACTGCATGGTGTCGTAAATTGCCATCCCGGCTGTCACCGAACCACCCGGACTGTTGATATAAATCGAAATATCCCGCTCCGGGTCTTCAGATTCGAGGAAGAGCAGTTGCGCCACGACGAGGCTGGCAATGGTGTCGTCAATGGGCGTGCCAATAAAAATGATGTTGTCTTTGAGGAGGCGCGAGTAGATGTCGTAGGCGCGTTCGCCGCGACTGGTCTGCTCGACGACCATTGGTACAAGAGCCGCTGTCGGATGAATCATGGCAATGCCACCATACCTTGGACTATCGAGATGTGCGCCACACGGACCAGCCGCGTGGAAGCCAGGCATATCTATTGGTTTTCAGACGGGAAAGAAACCGTTTCTTCCGGCGCTGGGACATCTTCCGGTAAAACGGTCTGGGTCTCAATCCGCGCGGCACTGCGCACGATGACCATGGCTTTTCTGTTTCGCAGCGTAGCCCGGACACTATCGAGTCGGTTCTCCCTTGTCAAGCGGGCGCGTAAAACTTCCGGGGCCAGGTTGGCTTGCGCCGCTAGGCTGGCAAGATAGTCTGCTACCTCTTCCTCTGACACGTGCAGGTCGGCTTCGCGGGCGACTTGTTCCAGGACGACCACGCGCTTGATTTCAGCTTCGGCGCCAGGGCGCAGGGCTTCTCCCATTTTTTGGAAGTCATAGTTGGCTTTGCGGGGGTCAATCCCCTGTTGCTCAAGCTGCTCGACGAAGTCCCCAAGGCGACGATTCACCTGTTCTGTGACCAAGTATGGCGGCGCTTCGACGCCAGTCCGCTGGACTAACTGATCCAGCAGTTGCGTGTCCAAGGCTTCCATGGCGCGCCGCTCCATATCGGCTTCCATTTCCGCGCGCAGTCTGGCGCGCAGCTCTTCCAGGCTCGTCAAGCCTCCGAACTGCTGGGCAAAGGTGTCGTCGAGCGCTGGCAACGTCCGCTGGGCAAGCCGTTCCACCTTGAGATGAAACTGAACGCGCTTACCGGCGAGGTCAGGTCCACCCGCCGACATCGGGGCCGAGGCAGGCGTCGTTCCGGCCGCTCCCGATGGATACTCGACATCCACCACGACGTGCTCGCCAACGGTTTTCCCCCGGAGCGCTTGGTCAAACTCCTCACGGATCAGCTTGCTGCCAAGTTCCAGCACCTCCTCGCGCTGGGTAAGACTCGGAGCCTGTCCATCGGCAGGCATCGTCGCGCCCTCCTCAAGGAGGTAGCCCACCAACGACACGGTGACAATGTCGCCCGGCTGGGCTGGACGACCATCCTCGATGGGGGCCGTCGTCGCCAGTGACGCCCGGAATTTCTCCAACAGGCGGTCAACGTCGGCATCCGTTACCGGAACGACGCGCTTGACGCCTTCCAGGCCTTCCAGTGACCCAACCTTGAACTCCGGGAAGACATCCACTTCGACCTTGATTACGAAGGGGAGCTGATCGGTGAGGCGGATGTCCTGAATCCGTGGCTCGCCGAGCACTTGCAGATTTGACGCCTGGACAGCTTCCTCCATCGCCTCCGTGCCAAGCTGGGCCAACACTCGCTCATAGATGTCTTTTTGGAAACGCTGGCGTACCAGCGACACGGGCGCTTTGCCGGGACGAAAACCCGGAATCCGCGCCTGGCGAGCAAACTGGTTGGAAAAACGATTGAAACTGCGCGTCACGCGCTCCACCGGAAGCTCGATGACCAGCTCCTTCTTAACGGAGGACAGATGATTGACTTCGAATTTCAAGAGAATGCCTCAGAGATCGGGAGGTTGCCGCCACGCTGGCGGAGTCGCGCTTGACTACCGAAAGTCAGGGCAACAAGTGATAAGCGCGTAGTATAGTCTTGCCAGTCCACCCTACGCAATCCACCTTGACTCCATCAGAACCCATTCCTCGGTCGTGATCGTTTGCCGTGATGGTTGCCGTCATTATGCCGCTGCGTGAATCTTGGCTCAACACAAGGGATGGGCGTCGTCAGTGGTGGTGGCTGGTCATCATCTTGCTCACGGTGGCGCTGCTCTACGCGCCAACCCTGAGCTACGAGCGAGTCTTTGATGATCACTTGCAGATTGAAGAAAATCTTCACATCCGCTCGTGGAGATTTCTTGGGCGCGCTTTCACCGACCACGTCTGGAGTGGGCAGCCCGGTTACGCGCTGACTAATTCCTATCGCCCGCTCTACCTTGTTTGGATGACGGCCAACTATGCGCTCTTTGGCGAAGACCCACGCGGCTGGCACACCACTTCGGTACTGCTGTATCTCGCCGCCGTCGGTGGCGTTTGGTGGCTAGCTGGGAAGCTCCTCGGCACCGGCTTTGAGCGCATTGCGGCCACGGCCGTGTTTGCCGTGCACCCCGTCCATGTGGAGTCCGTCGCCTGGATTGCGTCGTTCCCCGACGCTCTCCTGATGGTGTTGTTCACGCTTGCCGTGGGATGGCATGGGCAGGCGGCCGGCTGGATGCCGAGTCAGGGATTTGCCGAAGCATCTGTTCCGTCTGGCTGGCAGTGGGCAATCGCCAATCGGCACAACTGGTTTTCAGCCGCCGCGCTGGCTGGCGCTTTGCTGACGAAGGAATTCGCTGTCTTCTGGTGGCCCATGGTTTTTTTGCTCCACCTGGCCGGGCGGAGCGGGAACTGGGGGCAACGCGGCCGAGCTGCGCTTCAGTCGCTCTGGCTGCATGCGGTCGTGATGGCCGGCTATATCGTAGCGCGGCGGCTGGCCCTGCCGGGCGTTTTTGAGGGCACCCCGTACCTCACCTGGACAACCGTGGCGCTCACCGCGCCACTTGTGCTGTGGAACTACTTGCGGCTGCTCGTCTGGCCGGTCGGCTTGCGGCTAGAATACGAGCTGGCTTACGTGACCAGTCCGATGATGCCGGCCTTTTGGCTGCCGCTGCTGGGCCTGGCAGCCGTGGGCAGCCTGGCGCTCTGGGCCCTACGCCGCCACCCGCTGGCGCTGACGTGGTTCGTCTGGATTGGGTTGCCGCTGCTTCCGACGCTCAACCTGCGCCATTTCCGCCCCCAGGAATTTCTTCATGATCGTTACCTGTTTCTCCCCTCGCTCGGCTTCGCGCTGCTGTTTGGCTGGGGACTGGCGCGGCTGACAAGCTGCTTGGTGTCGCCTGAAACGCAGGCAACGGCCCGACTGGCCGTCATTGCGGTCGTCTTGGCCGGGTACGGCTGGCTGACGGCGCGGCAGGTTCCATACTGGCGCAATGATTTGGCCCTCTACGCCCGCATTCTTCAGTTCCACCCGGACAACGTCTTTGCCCTGGGCAACCTGTCTGACACCTTGCGGGCGCAGGGCCGGTTGGATGAAGCCATTGCCGCGCTGGAACGGGCCTATGCCCGCGCGCCCAACGAGCGACGGTTAGCCCATGCGCTGAGCAATGCCTACTGTCAGGCCGGTCGCTTTGACCGCGCCATTCAGACGCTGGCCCCCTGGATGACCGGCGACGAGGAAAGCCTCAACCGCCCCGGCGCTTGCTACGACTACGGCTATGCCTTGCTGGCGGTTGGGCGCGCGCCAGAAGCCCGTCCTTATCTGGAGCGCGCCGCCCGCTTGGCCCCGGACGATGCCCAAGTTTGGTTGATTCTGGCAGAGGCGCGGCGCGCGTTGGGTCTGTGTATGGAAGCGGCCGCGGCTTACGATGAAGCTTCCCGACACGCGCCAGACCGCGCCGACATTGCCCAGCGGCGGGACGAACTCGCCCAGGAGTGTCCATGACGCCAACGCCGATGGCTGAATACCGCCCAATCTCGATTGTCGCCCCCTGCTTCAACGAAGCCGACGGGTTGATGGCCTTCCATGCCGCGCTGTCGGCTGCCATCGCCGACCTGCCCTATGACGTGGAAATCATCTACGTGGACGACGGTTCCACCGACGCGACGCCCCAGGTGCTGGACGCCCTTCGGAAGCAGGATCGGCGCGTCAAGACGCTTGTCTTCTCACGCAACTTTGGGCACCAGGCCGCTTTGCTGGCCGGCCTGGACGCCGCCCGTGGCGACGCCGTCATCACGCTCGACAGCGACTTGCAGCACCCACCGGAACGCATCCCGGAACTCATTCGCGCCTGGGAACAGGGCGCGGACATCGTTTATACCGTTCGCCGGGAGACGGATGGAGTTCCCCTGAGCAAGCGGCTGACGAGCCGCCTGTTCTACTGGTTGATGAATCGGGCATCGGTGACACCCATCGTGCCGGGCGCGGCCGATTTCCGGCTCATGGATCGCGTCGCCGTGGACAGCTTCTGCGCCTTGCGCGAAACACACCGCTTCAACCGTGGACTCGTGAGCTGGCTGGGATTCCGCGCCACGGCGATTGAGTTTGACGCCCCGGCGCGGTTTGCTGGCGAAAGCAAGTATTCCTTCACACGCATGCTCCGCTTTGCCGTTGACGGGTTGGTTTCCTTCTCCGTCTGGCCGCTGCGCGCCGCCATGCTGCTGGGTTTTGGGATGGCGGCCTTCGCGGCGCTCTACATCGTCTATGCGCTCTATGTCTTTTTCGTTCTGCGCTGGACGGTGCCCGGCTGGACCTCGACGCTTGTCACCGTGCTGCTGATTGGTGGCGTTCAACTCTTGAGCGTGGGCCTGGTCGGCGAGTACGTCGGAAAGATTTACGAGGAAGTCAAGCGGCGGCCGCTCTATGTCGTCCGCGAGCGCCACGGTTTTGGAAACGACCATCAGCGTGCTTCAGGGGCAAGAAAGCGCTCGGTGTGAAGCCGCAACTCTTCCAGGGTTTCATCGGCCAGGATGGTCAGCGTTCGCAGGTTTACCGGGACTTGTGCCTGGCGTGCCGTCAGGGTATCGGTGATGACGAGGTCGCTGCCGGCCAGCCGCGTTTGCCAGTCTGGCGCGCGGGCGTCCTGAAAGTGACAAGCCAGCAAATCGCCGCCGGCGGCCGCGCACATGGCGCGCGCCAGGCGCAGGAAATCCGGCCAACTCGACGCCACCGTGACGAGGCAATCCGGCGCACGCAGCATATCAAGCGGCACTTCCCGCCAAACGGCCCGCGTGCGCAGCCACAGGCACGCCGTCCCCGGTGGCAACTGCTCCGTCAGTACATTCGCCCAGGTGTAAAGCGCAACGGGAACTGCCCGGCGATAGGCATCCGGCGATTGGCCCGCGTCAAAGCTCATCCCACGCACCGGACAGCGCACCACCTGTTGAATCTCGTGCACCAGAATCCGCCGCAGTTCTTCGTCCGGCTCTAGCACAAGCAAGTGATCGGGCGGCTCCGTCGCCAGCCAGTCCGCCAAGCGCGACCGAATGGCGGCCAGCGAGTGACCGGACCGCCACGCCTGCTCCAAAAATGCCAAAAACAACTGATCCAAGTTGGCGGCGGTCTGGCCGGGCGAGGAACCAGACAATGAGCGCACATAGACGCCACTGCCGTGACGTTGCTCGACCCAACCACGCCGGGCTAACTCCTGAAAAACGGCGCTGATGGTGTTGGGGTGCAGGCCGAGGCGGCGGGCTAACTCACGGGTGCTGGGAAGCTTCTCGCCAGGCTTGAGTTCCTGACTGGCAATGGCAAAGACGAACTGCGTCACAAGCTGTTCACGCGGTGAAACCTCACTTTGCTTGGCAACCCACAGGCGCATATATTTTTCCAGTATGTCGCGGCAACATCCAAGTTACGGCTCGAGAACGCGCCACCGCTACCAGGAGCATTGGTGATTGGCGCAAGATGAAAGGCGTGTGCTAGTAATCACCGACCAGTTCGTTCGTGGCCGCTTCGCTCCCAGCCGGTGTCGGCACGAACGCCAGGGACGACGAATCTCATTTCTTGTGGAGGAACTATCATGGGCGGCAACGTCATTGAAATTACGGACGGCAACTTCGAGCGTGAGGTGTTGCAGTCCGAGCGTCCGGTACTCGTAGATTTCTGGGCAGCGTGGTGCGCTCCCTGCCGGATGCTGGCCCCGACGGTCGAAGCGCTGGCCAATGATTATGCCGGACGCGCGCGGGTCGGGAAGCTCAATGTGGACGAAAATAACCAGACGTCCGCGCGTTTTGGCATTCGCGGCATCCCAACGCTGATTGTGTTCAAGAACGGCGAGGAACAAGAGCGGCTAACGGGCGCGCATCCAAAGGATGTCATTGCCCGCATGCTCGACAAGCACATGTGACTGCCGGGCGAACCCAAAGCCGGTTTCAGCCCGTTTCAGCGAAACGCCGTCTCCAGGTTTTCAGGCGCGTTGGTGCGCTGAAAACGGCTTGGCGGCGTTCTCGTTTTCTCAACATCGCCATCCCAATCGCTCTCCCGCCCACCCAGTGAGGGGACTGACCATGCTTACCGGACACGACATCCGCCACCACTTTCTTGAATACTTCGCTCGCCACGGCCACCGCATCGTGAAAAGCTCGCCGGTCCTGCCGCCAGACGACACCCTGCTGTTTGCCAATGCCGGGATGAATCAGTTCAAGGATGTGTTCACGGGCCTGGAAACCCGTGAATACACGCGCGCGACCTCATCCCAGAAATGCATTCGCGCCGGGGGCAAGCACAATGACTTGGACGAAGTCGGCAAAACGGCCCGGCATCATACGTTCTTCGAGATGCTGGGCAATTTTTCCTTTGGCGACTACTTCAAGGAAGAAGCCATCGCCTTTGCCTGGGAACTGCTCCTGCGCGAGTTTGAGCTGCCACTGGAGCGACTTTGGTTCACCGTCTATGAAGACGATGACGAGGCCTTTGCGTTGTGGAAGCGCGTTGGCGCGCCCGAAGACCGCATTCTGCGCTTTGGCAAAAAGGAAAACTTCTGGCAGATGGGCGATACGGGTCCCTGCGGGCCGTGCTCGGAGATTCACTACTTTTTAGGCGACGACCCAGCGGACAACCTTCCCCAGCACGTCAACGGCCCGGGCGATACCACCGTTGAAATCTGGAATTTGGTCTTCATGCAGTTCGAGCGCAGCGCCGATGGAACGCTCAAGCCGCTCCCCAAGCCATCAGTGGACACCGGCGCCGGCCTGGAGCGTCTGGCCTCGGTCTTGCAGGGCAAAAAGACCAACTACGACACCGACCTTATTTTTCCAATCATCGCGCAGATTGCCGCCCGCGCCGGGCGTGAGTACACCTACGACAGCCCGGATGGCATTTCGATGCGCGTGATTGCCGACCACGCCCGCGCCACGGCGTTTTCAATCGCCGATGGGATTTACCCCGGCAACACCGGGCGCAACTATGTGCTGCGCAAAATCATGCGCCGCGCCATCTGGCACGGCCGGCGGCTGGGGATTGAAACGCCCTTCCTGCACGATATTACCGCCTTCGTGATTGACCACATGGCGGTAGCGTTCCCCGAACTGCAAACCCAGGCCGACGTCATTGCCCGCGTCGTGGCGACCGAGGAAAAACTGTTCTCCTCGACGCTGGCGGCCGGACGCAAGCGCCTGGATGAAGCCTTCCAGCACGCGGCCGATGGGGTCGTGGCCGGCGCGGATGTCTTTGACCTGTACCAAACCTACGGCCTGCCGGTGGATCTCATTGCCTACATTGCCGAGCAGCGTGGGCTGCGGGTAGATGAGGCTGGCTTTGAAGCGGCGCTGGACGAAGAGCGCGCCCGCGCCCGTGAAAGCTGGAAAGGCGGCGCGGCGAAGGCCGTCGCGCCGGCCTACCAGGCCGCGCTTGATGGCAAGCCGACCGTGTTTCGCGGCTATGACCACCTGACCCTGGCCGATCTCCGGGTCCGCGCCGTCATCCGACAGGGGGAGATAGTTGACGCCCTGCGTGCCGGCGAAGTCGGTGAGGTTGTGCTGGATGAAACGCCGTTCTACGCCGCGTCTGGGGGACAAGTGGGCGACACCGGGCTGCTCGAAAATGAGGCCACAACGCTGCGGGTTACGGATACCGTCACGCCGGTTACTGGGCTGACGGCGCACCGGGTCGAGGTCTTGCGCGGAGAGGTGCGTCCGGCCGACCGCGTGACGGCGACCGTTGATGCCGAGCGCCGCCGCCGGACGATGCTCAACCACTCGGCGACGCACCTGCTGCATGCGGCCCTGCGCGAAGTGCTTGGGGCGCACGTCAAGCAGGCCGGCAGCGAAGTGGCCCCGGATAAGCTGCGCTTTGATTTCACGCACTATGCCGCCCTGTCGGCCGATGAACTTGCCGAAATCGAGCGGTTGGTCAACGCCCAAATTCGGCGCAATGCCAGTCTCGCCAAACGTGAAATGCCGCTCGATGCCGCAGTTGCCGCCGGCGCGATGGCATTGTTTGGTGAAAAGTATGGCGACGTGGTGCGCGTGGTTGAAGTGCCGGGCTTTTCAATGGAACTCTGCGGCGGCACGCACGTCACGGCAACCGGCGACATTGGCTTGTTCAAGATTGTCAGTGAAAGTTCGATTGCGTCTGGCGTCCGGCGCATCGTGGCCGTGACCGGAGAAGCGGCGTTCGAGCGTTTTCAAACCGATGAAGCCATTTTGGGCGAGCTGGCGGAAACCTTCCGGCTTGGCGACGTGGGTGAGCTTCCGGCGCAGATTGGAAAGCTTCAGACGACGCTTCGGCAAGCCGAGCGCGAGATTGAGACGCTCAAGCTCAAACTGGCCCAGGAACGCGCCGAAAGCGCCCTTGCCGAAGCGCGCCCGATCGGCGATCTGCGGGTGCTCGCGCTCGAAGCCACCGACCTCGACAAATCTGGCGTCCGGCAGTTGGCGGAGCACCTCGTGGGCAAGCTTGGTCGTGGCGTGGTGGTCATTGGGTTACGTGGCGGAGAGAAGGTTTCTCTCGCCGTGCGCGTGGCCGATGCGCTCACCAACCAGCTCAAGGCTGGGCATATCGTCCGGGAGTTGGCAACCATTGTCGGCGGTGGTGGTGGCGGACGCGCTGACTTTGCCGAGGCCGGGGGGAAAGACCCCGCCAAGCTAACCGATGCCCTGCAAGCCGCGCCGACCATCGTCGAACGGTTTCTCGGCTGATGCTTTCCTCAACCTGGAGAAATTTCGCATGACCACGGATGCCATCGCTTTTTTTCTCAACCGCTATGGACTGACGACTGATGACCTCAACACACTCCTGGGCGAGGCGCTGGCGGACGGCGGCGATTACGCCGATCTGTACTTTGAATACTGCCGCACCAACTCACTCAATCTTGAAGAACACCTGATCAAGGCAGCGAACCGGTCGGTCGCGCAGGGGGTTGGCGTGCGCGTCATCGTCGGTGAAAAGACCGGCTACGCTTACACGGATGACATTTCGCGGGAGAGCATCCGCCAGGCGGCGCGGACGGCAGCGTGCATTGCCCGTGACGCGGCGAAGTCGGCCAGTCCGGTTGCCGTGACGGCGCGCGCTGCGGCGCATGACCTGTATCCGCCCGTGGAACCTGTCGGCGAGGTTTCCATCGAACGCAAAATCGAGCTGCTGAGAGACATTGATGAACGCTGCTACGCGGCCGACCGCCGAATTCAAAAAGTTCAGGTCAGCCTGGCCGACGAGTGGAAAGCCGTCATGGTCGCCACCAGCGACGGCGTCCTGACCGGTGATATGCAGCCGCTGGCGCGCATTGGCGTGATGTGCATTGCCGACCAGGACGGCGACCTGCGCGCCGGTCGCGCCGGGGGCGGCGGAAGACGGGGCTTCGGGATGTTCACCGAAGGAGAGCTAGGGCCGGAGGCTCTGGCACGCGAAGCCGTCCGGCTGGCCATCTTGCAGTTCGACGCCGTGGACGCGCCGGCCGGCCCGATGGAAGTCGTGCTTGGCCACGGCTGGCCCGGCATCCTGCTGCACGAAGCCATCGGCCACGGGCTGGAAGCCGACTTCAACCGCAAGAAAACGTCGGCTTTCTCAGACCTCATCGGGCAGCGTGTCGCCAGCGAGGCATGTACGATTGTGGACGACGGGACACTGCCCGGCAGGCGTGGCTCGCTCAACGTGGACGACGAAGGTCATCCGACTTCCCGCACCGTGCTGATTGAAAAGGGCATCCTGCGCGGCTATATCAACGATTACCTCAACGCCCGGCTCCTGGGCGTGCCGCGCACCGGCAACGGACGGCGCGAAAGCTATCGCCATATTCCGATGCCCCGCATGACGAACACCTACATGCTGGCCGGGACGGAAGCGCCGGAAGACATCGTGCGCAGTGTGAAGCGTGGGCTTTACGCGGTGCAGTTTGGCGGTGGTCAGGTGGACATCACCAGTGGCAAGTTTGTTTTCTCGGCCAGCGAAGCCTACCTGATTGAAGACGGCCGCATCACAGCACCGGTCAAGGATGCGACGCTCATCGGTCACGGACCGGAAGCCTTGACCAAGGTTACGGCCGTTGGGTGCGACCTGGAACTTGATTTAGGGGTTGGCACCTGTGGCAAAGACGGCCAAAGCGTACCGGTCGGCGTTGGGATGCCAACCATCAAAATTTCGGAGATGACAGTCGGCGGCACACAGCGCTAACATAAAACGCGCTTGCCAAGCGGCAACCCAGGGAACAACCGTCTTCACATCACTCTCAAACTCATGCCTCGAGAGGAGCGCTTCACCATGAAGTACCCGATTCGGATGACGCTCGCCGTATGGAGCGCCTGCTGCTTACTCACCGCCCCCCTGGTGGCGCAACAGCGCCCGCGTGTCATCTCCAATGATGACTTGCGGCCAGCCCCAGCCATGCACGCGGCGCGTGGTCAGGTGAGCGGCCCGGCGGCGCCGGTCGAGGAGGTTCAACCATTGCCGGGTCCGTTGACGTTGCCGGACATGGTGACGGCACGGTTACTGAGCTTTTCCCGCTCGGTGCAGTCGCACGGCATCTATTTCGAGGCACTCGATGGCTCGCCGGTGCTGAGCCTCAATGACGGAATGATGTACAACCCGGCGTCGGTCACCAAGGTCATGACCTCACTGGCGGCGCTCGAAGCCCTGGGCGTGAACTATCGCTATCCAACCCGAGTTGGCTACACCGGCACGATGGACTGGAACACCGGGACGCTGATGGGCGATCTGGTCATCAGTGGTGAATACGATCCGTCATTTGCCACGGAAAGCTTGTTCCTCATCGGGGAGCGGCTGCGTGAAATGGGTGTCCGCAACATCCAGGGCAACATTCGGATTGGCGCCGGTGTCCTGCTCAACATGCGGTCGCAGCCGGTGGTGATCGGACGTGAAATTCTTTCCACGCTCGACCGGACACGCTGGACACCCAAAACCGAGGCCGTCTGGAACGCCGTGCGCGGCGTCAAGGCCTTCAGCCACCTGCCGACCTATCAGGGCATCACCATCTCGCCCGGCAACGCCATCGTGGATGACTACACGACGCCACGTTATCCGTTGATAGAGTATCGTTCCTCGCCGTTGCTGAAGATTCTCAAGTCCATCAATGCCTACAGCAACAATGAAATGACGCACGTTGTCGGCGCGCGCGTCGGCGGCCCGGCGGGCGTGCGGCAGTACCTCATCGAGAAAGTCGGTCTTGCTCCGCAGGAAGTCTATCTGCAAACCACCTCCGGGCTTGGCCAAAACGCCGTCACGCCACGTGCCACGGTCAAAGTCATGCGCTACGCGGTGAACTGGCTCGAAAAGCGAAAGCTTTCACTGGGCGAACTGCTGCCCATTGCCGGAATAGACACCGGCACGCTGCACCGGCGCTTCACCAGTCCTGACTTGGTGGGCACGGTCATCGGCAAAACCGGAACGCTTTCATCCACGAGCGCCCTGGCCGGAATTCTCTACACGCAGAAGCGCGGACTGTTGTTCTTCGCCATTCTGGAGCGGGGTTCGCCGCATAGCCTACGAACGCTCCAGGAAGAAATCATCTCGATGGTCGCCGCTGATAGCGGCGGGGCTTTGCCGTTGGCGCTGGGTTCGGAAATGTCACCGTCGCTGTGCGAAGACGCCGTGGTGACGGAAAGCGCCGCCGCACGGACGGCCAGCACCGCTCGGTAATGGTTCTCATGACCTGCCTGATCCAAGATGACAGAAAAACCAGACGTGCCAAGAGGCATCTTGGCGGCTTTTGAATTGATGTCCGAGGAAGTGGATAGCGCCATCGGCGATCTCACTGGCGAAATCAAGCTGGCCTCGGATCAGAAGAATTTCGAGCAGGTCGAAAAACTTAGCCGTCTTTGCAAATCCCTTGTAGCGTTTCAGAAGAAGGTCGAACAACTCAAGAAAGAATGGCTTCGAGATTTCGACCAAGCGCTGCGCCAGCGTGCCCGTCAAAATCACGCCCAAGGCAAGCCATCCAAAGCCCCTCATCGCCGACTCTCCATCACGTTTCCCGATGGAACCTGCTTTGACGGCCCCGAAGCAGCCGAGTCATTTGTCAGAGCAATCGAGAAAATAGGCGCTGACAAGGTGAAAGAGCTTGGGCTTCAGGTGTGCAAGGTTCCCCTTGTCGCTACGGAAAAAGACAAAAAGTATGGATCATCGCAGCGAGCGCGCGGGGGATACTACGTGATGACCCACTGTAGTACCAAAGACAAGAAAACACTTCTGGAAGCCATTGCCCACCAACTCAAGCTAGGCCTTCAAGTCGCGCTGCTGGACAAGTAACCGGTGGTCTGCCCCTGCAACCTCACCTGGGTTTCACAGTTCCTTTGGGGAACGGAGCAGCCGTCCGCCGGGAAATACCGGCTTCGGCTCGGCGTGGGGAACGTCTCCCAAGGCTTGCGCAAGGTCGGCGATGAGATCATCCGGGTGTTCCAAGCCAATGGACAACCGAACCAGGTTTTGCGGCGCGCGCGTGCCGGGGCCTTCGGCCGATGCCCGATGCTCAATCAGACTTTCAACGCCGCCAATGCTCGTGGCGTGGGTAAAGATGCGCGTCCGCGCCGGTAGCGCCTTCGCGGCGGCATCCCCTTCCTTGAGCGTGAAGGACAGCACGCCGCCAAAGCCACTCATCTGCCGTTTGGCCGTCAAGTAACCCGGATGTTCCGGCAAGCCGGGATACAGCACCCGCTCGACGCGCTTATGCGTTGCCAGAAAGCGCGCCACCTTGAGCGCCGTTTCCGATTGGGTTCGGACACGACAGGGCAGGGTTTTCAAACTGCGCTGCAACAGCCAGCAGTCAAATGGGGATGGAACAGCTCCGCCCACAACTTGCACCCGCCGAATTCGTTCAAAAAACGCATCTTGGCGCTTCGTGATGACGACGCCCCCAAGAAGGTCGCTGTGTCCGCCGAGAAACTTCGTCGTTGAATGCACGACTAGGTCGGCCCCGAAGTCGAACGGACGCTGCAAAATCGGCGTCCCCAGCGTATTTTCGACCAACAGATGTGCCTGCTGCGCATGGGCTATCTCGGCTGCGCGCGGAAGATCCACGACCGACAGTAGCGGATTCGAGGGCGTCTCGACCCAGACCAGTGCCG
The DNA here is from genome assembly GCF_018304825.1 of Chloracidobacterium validum. NCBI lineage: Bacteria > Pseudomonadati > Acidobacteriota > Blastocatellia > Chloracidobacteriales > Chloracidobacteriaceae > Chloracidobacterium > Chloracidobacterium validum. The sequence goes on along the minus strand of NZ_CP072648.1, from coordinate 12,466 downwards.
TGTTGGTTCGCATGGCGGCGGCTATGGCTTCGGGCTGGGTGGCGTCCACAAAGGTTGCCTCCAGTGACCAGTCCGCAAAGATGTCTTTCAGCAGGACAGCCGTGCCGTAGTAGGTATCCTGCGCAATCACGACGTGCTGCGCGGGCGTCAGCGCCTGAAACACCGCCGCCGCCGCCGCGTTGCCCGAAGCAAAGCAGGCGGCCGCCGCACCACCTTCGAGCAGCGCCAGGCTGGTTTCCAGCGCGCGCCGGTTTGGGTTGCCCTCGCGGGTGTATTCAAATCCGCGTGGGCAGGCGCCGGTCGCGTCGCGCTCGTAGTTGGTTGCCAAGTGAATGGGTGGCATCACGGCCCCGGTGGTCGGATCAGGCGTTCGACCGGCGTGAACGGCCAATGTTTCAATGTGATGGGCATCCTGGCTCATGTGAGGACTCCTGGCGCGGGTTCGTCGCGGGGTCGGTTAGTTGAGGGTTTTGTTGCCGGGCGTGTCTTTCTCGATGCGCGCGCCGCCGTAGTTGCGGTAACGCACGCCGTTTCGATCCGCATAGAACGAATAGCGGCCGTCATAGTTGTGCCGTTTCGGAATGACGTAAATGGCATAGTCCCGACGATCTGGCGTGACGACGATTTCAATCGTGTGCCCGACGATTTCCCCGGTTTGTAACAGTTCCAGTATTTTGGCAATGCCTTCTCGAAACTGTCCGCGCTGCGCGATGAGTTCTGGCAGCGTGCCATATTGCCCGCGGTTGTTGCGCGCAAACACTTGCTCGATTTCGATCAACTGCGTCACCAACCGCGCTATTGCGTCTTCGTTCTGGGCCATGGTGAGAAAGACGCCTTCCTCACTGAGCTTGAAGAAGTTGCCGCCATGCGCCACGGCCAGCGCCTGGGTTTCACGGTCTCCGATCAGCCAGCGCCCTTCGCTCAGAATCAGTCCGATTGGAGCCGTCGTCGTCTGTGGCTTGCCGTTGGCGACGATACCCGAAGGAATGACGACAAACACGGTCGCATCCTCGCCGGTGACGGTCTCGCCACTCGTCATCAACTTCTCTGGAATGCCGCCACTCAGCTTGAGAAACTCCGGCTCGAGGTCGGCCATCTGCTGCGCTGTCAACTTCGCGACGGCCGGCCCGCATACGTGAAGCTCAAAAGCTTCGGCAAATCGGCGCTCCCGAAGCAAGCTGTAAAAAGCCTGGACGGTTTCGGTTGGCGTCCGCGGTGGTGCGTCTGCTGCTTTGGTCGGCGCTTGCGCCACGGCCGCGCCGGTAAACCAGCCGGTGAAGACAAGCGTGAGCCAGCACAGGGTGATCGTATGCCTCATCATGGTCGTGTTTCGGGACGATGGTTGGACTAGGGCCGTAGCCGGTACAGCATGCGCGGAAAAGGGATGGTCTCGCGGACGTGTTCCAGCCCGCACAACCACGCCACACACCGCTCGATCCCCATGCCGAAACCGGCGTGCGGAACCGAGCCGTATTTGCGTAAATCGAGATACCACTCAAACGCTTCGCGCGGCAGGTTATGGTCGGCGATACGTTGCACGAGCTTGTCATAAGACTGCATGCGCTGCCCGCCGCCGATGATTTCCCCATAACCTTCAGGCGCAAGGACATCCAGGCACAGCGCAACCTCTGGACGCTCCGGGTCTTCTTCCATGTAGAACGCCTTGACCTGCGCCGGATAGCGATGGACGATCACCGGGCGGTCAAACTGCTGCGCCAAATAGGTTTCATCGGGAGCGCCGAAATCGCCGCCCCATTCAAAGTCGTGATCGAGCGCGCCTTCCGCATGGGCCGCGCGCAGCATCTTTACGGCTTCGTCGTAAGCCAGCCGGGGAAATGGCGGGGTGACGGCTTCCAGCTTCGTCACGTCGCGCTCCAGCAACTTGAGTTCTTCTTTTCGGCGCTCCAAAACGCGCGCCACGATAAAGCTGAGAAACCGCTCGGCCAGCGTCATCATGTCGTCGAGCGTGGCGTAGGCAACCTCTGGCTCAACCATCCAGAACTCGGTCAGATGGCGGCGCGTCTTGGATTTCTCGGCCCGAAACGTCGGCCCGAAGCAATACACCTTGCCAAATGCCGCAGCCGTAGCTTCGTTGTAAAGCTGCCCCGATTGCGTGAGGTACGCTTTGCCATCGTCAAAGTAATCCAACTCAAAAAGCGTCGTTGTCCCCTCACAAGCCGCAGGTGTCAAAACCGGTGTGTCGGCCAAGATGAACCCGTCGTTGTCGAGGAAATCCCGCACTGCCCGAATCACTTCGTGCCGAACGCGCAAAATGGCATGTTGCCGTTTCGAGCGAAGCCACAAGTGACGGTGATCCATGAGGAACTCAATGCCATGCTCTTTGGGTGTGATTGGGTAATCGTGCGCAAGTTGAACAATGTCAAGCTCCCTTACATCAAGTTCATACACGCCGGGGCGCTTGGGATGTTCACGCGGCGTCCCGGTGACCATCACGGAAGACTCCTGAGTGAGCGCGGCCGCCTGATTCCAAACTTCTTCAGAAACGGCGTTTTTAGCCACCACCGCCTGGACGATGCCAGAGCCATCCCGAACTTCGAGAAACAAGAGCTTGCCACTCGACCGTGCGTTGTAGAGCCAACCTTTGATCGTGATTTCTTGTCCAAGACAAGCTGCCAAATCAGCAATGCGAACGTGATTCATGATGGTTATCATTCAAGCGCAACGAAGTAGAGTTGTGATAGCGTGTTCGTTGCCATCCGCGCTGGGTGGGACATAGCATGCCGAACGACGACGAGCAAACCAAGCCTGAAATCATCCGTGAACCTGACTTGCTGACAGCGGCCCGCGCCATGCGGCAGCTCCTGAACTCGCTTCGGCTGACGCCTGACCGTGACGTGCATCTTGAACACACAGCGGAAAACGTTACGGACTTCTGGGCGGAGTTTTTCGCCCCCTTCATTGCGGACCAGCCTTGTCCGGAAATTTCAACGTTCCCGGCCCAGGAACTCGCCGGACAGTTCGTCGCAGTCGGTAAGCTATCTTTTCATTCGATGTGCGCCCACCATTTGACGCCGTTTTTTGGCGTGGCGCACATTGCCTACGTCCCTGATGCGTTGGGCATTGGCATTGGCGCGCCGGCCAAGCTGCTCGACTATGCGGCGCGCCGCCCGCAGCTCCAGGAACGCCTCGCGGCTGACGTTGCCACGGCGCTGGAGCGAGCCTGTCACCCACGTGGCATCGCGGTTTGCCTGATTGCGCGGCAGATGTGCATGGAAATGCGCGGCGCGCGCGCCACCGGCCGCGTGGAAAGCACGGTGCTGCGTGGCTGCTTTCAGGAAGTTGCCTGGCGCGAACAGTTTTTCAACTACCTGGCCCGGCAGACAACCGACTAAGCCGGTCAGGGATATTTTTCTCAAGGAGTCATAGAACCATGATTCGCATGCATAACGCTCTGGCGGGCTTCGTTGGACTGACGCTCCTGCTGGGTGGCGCCGGATTGGCGCTGACCGAGCGCGGCAACGCGCAAGAACCTACAACCGGCGTGGCTCCAAAACCCAAAGCCCCCTGGAAAGCTCAGGAAGAGTTTCATTCCGTCCTGGCTGGAACCTTCCACCCCATGGAAGATGGCGACTTTGCCCCCGTACGCAAACGCGCCGACGAAATGGCGCGCAAAGCGCGGCTGTGGTCACGTTCAAAGCCGCCCAAAGGCTATGAAGCAGCCAAGCTGCGTCCATTGCTGGCCAAGCTGGAACGCGAGGCGGCCGAAGTGGCAAAACTCGTGGCGCAACAAGCCGATGACGAAGCCATCAAGCAGGCGCTCAACAAGCTCCATGACCGCTACCACGAAATTGCCGGCGAGTGCCGCTAAGCTAACATGTCTCAAACGCTTGAAGCCCTGACGGCGGAACTTTGGGAACTCGAGGCGCGGCTGCGGCTGGGTGGCGGCGAAGCCAAAATCGAACGCCTGCATGCGCAAGGCAGATTGACAGCGCGTGAGCGGGTGGCCGCTTTGCTCGATCCCGATTCTCCGTTCCTTGAAATCGGTTTGCTCGTCGCCTACGACCAGTACGATGGACAAGCGCCGGCGGCCGGCGTCGTCACCGGCATCGGCCGCTGCCATGGACGGGAAATCGTCGTCGTGGCCAATGATCCAACCGTCAAGGCCGGAGCCTGGTTTCCTGAAACCATCACGAAAATGCTACGGGCGCAGGAAATCGCCATGCGCTGCCGGACGCCGATTGTCTATCTCGTGGACTCTGCCGGGGTAAACTTGCCCTATCAGGGTGGCGTCTTTCCAGGACAGTACGGCGCGGCGCGGTTGTTTTATTACAACTCGCTCATGCGACGACATTTGCGCATTCCCCAACTGGCAGCGGTCATGGGTCAATGCATTGCCGGTGGCGCTTATCTTCCGGCGTTGTCAGATGTCATCGTGATGGTCGAGGGAACGAGCTTTATGGGACTGGGCGGCGTCAACCTTGTGCGCGGAGCAACCGGGCAAAGCTCCGATCCAGAGGCTTTGGGCGGAGCGCGGATGCACACCGAAGTTTCAGGGGTTGCCCATTATCGTGAGCCGGATGATCGGGCCTGCCTGGCGCGGCTGCGGCGGCTGGTGGCTGAACTCCCACCCCCCCCGCCGCGCGTGGTTGCTGTTGGCGAAGCCCGTCCACCTCAGCGCGACCCACGCGAAGCCTATCAGCTTCTGCCGGTTGACCATCGTTTACCTTACGAAGCCGAAGCCTTCCTTGACACCTTGCTCGACGCTGATTCCTTTGACGAGTTTCAGCCCGACCATGCCCGCGAGATGATTTGCGCTCAGGCGCGAATCGAAGGCATTCCAGTCGGATTGCTTGCCAACCGACGCGGACTCATCAAATCATCCGGCGCCGCGCCGCCGCGCTTTGGCGGTATCGTTTACCGGGAAAGCGCCGAAAAAGCGGCTTACTTCATCGAGACGTGCAACCGCCACCGCCGACCACTACTGTTTGTGCAGGACGTATCGGGCTTTATGGTCGGCGTGGAGGCCGAGCAGTCAGGGATCATTCGCGCCGGTGCGCACTTCGTGGAGGCGATGGCAACGGCTACCGTGCCGAAACTGGTGCTGACAGTCAACCACGCATCTGGCGCAGGCTACTACGCCATGGCTGGCCAGGGTTTTGATCCAAACTTTATTTTCTCGCTCCCCACCGGACGCATGGGTGTCATGGAAGGTGAGTCGGCCGTCATGGCGCTTTTTTCAGCGCAACTAGAAAAGCTCAAGGCAGCGGGACAATCGCCCGATGCAGCCCTTCAATCCGAAATGGACAAGGTGCGGGCCACCTATGAGGCCCAGCTCGATGCAAAGTTTGCCGCCGCGCGTGGTTTCTGTGACGCAGTTCTTGCGCCGGAAGATGTTCGCCCAATGCTCAAACTGGCGCTCGAAACCTGCCTCAACCAGCCCGGTCCGCACCTCGGCCCGTTCGTGCTTACAGGAACCCAACTGCCAGACTGAAAGCCGAAATTTGATGGCAACAGTGAAACGAGCCGTGGCGAGTGCTTTTAGGGATGCTCCGACGGGGGTAGGTCGCCTATGTCAGGACTCACGTTGCCACCGGGCGCGCTTTCTTGTTCTACCAGCTCGGAAGCTTCCCAAGTCTCATCTGGAATCATGGGATGCTCGCCTGATTGCAGCGTGGCCACAATGACGTTGTCATCGGTGATCAGGGGTGACTCAGGTTTCGGCACCGGGTCGCCCGCTGGTGACTGAGGCAGACTAGCCAGCAACTCCGGCGCGTCAACCGCTGGACAAGGTTGGTCTGGTTGCTCGACAAGCGGAGCGTCCAGTTCCTGTCCATCGTGCGAGCCACCGTCTTCCTTGCCGGGCTCAGGTCCGGTTTCAGCCCTGGGCAAGTCTGGGGTAAGCGACCATTCTCCGCTGAGGCGCAGGGCTTCCGTTTGTTGTGAGTCGCGCTTGCTTGGTGACTTGCTAATATCGGCAACGATGCCGTCCAGCTCGTGAAAGCGGTCGGCAACGTCAATCAACCGTGGTGAGGTATTCGCCCGAAAACCCGCGACTTCAACCCTTACGCCCTTGTAGGCAATGACATTCAAGGCATAGGTAAAATCTTCGTCGCCACTGACGAGGATAGCCGTGTCGTACTTGTCAGCCAGCGACAGCATATCCACAGCAATTTCAACATCCAGGTTAGCTTTCTTCGTTCCGTCGGGGAAGGTCTTGAGTTCTTTCTGCACGACCCGGTACCCATTCCGGCGCATCCAAAGCAAAAAGCCTTGCTGGCGTTCGGCCTGCTGGTCAACACCAGTGTAGAAAAAAGCCCTCAGAAGCGGATCCTCACCCCGGAGGTGTGTCAGTAATTTGGCATAGTCTATTTCGACGCCGGCCGAGCGGGCGGCGTGGAATAGGTTGTTGCCGTCAATGAAGATGGCAATGCGACCTCGATTTGAGGGCGCATGAATCATGTGCGACCCGGAGGAACTACTCCGGGGATCATTGGACGCCATGCAATCGCTTTCTCTGAACCAAAGAATAGTATTGGATTGAAAAGTTAGTTAGTTTCCAGCTTTTCATCATTCTAGTTTCGGTTGGAAAGCAAGTCAAAAGGTGCGCCGAAAAGCGTGCTGTGATGGTTGACAGTGGCTTGATTGCTTTGCGCTAGGTAAACTTTTCCACCCGCAGAATGTTCACGCTTTGCACATAGACCACCACGGCGAAGTGAGGCATGTAGCGTTCGGCGACCCGCGCCAGGATGGCGTCGGCCACGGGATCAGAGACGATGGTTTCAATCCGAACGTTCTCACCTTCCCACTCACTCTTCCGCGCGCCATGCCACCCCTCACCACGAACTCGGCTGGCGCTATACCCCCGCGCGCCCAAGTTGAGAATTTCTTTTGTCAGCCGTGGCTCAAGCTCATCTTCAGCAATAATGACCACGAGTTTCATCTCAGACTTCTGCATCGTGATGCTCCTCCTGAGGACCTAGAGTCCATAAATTTTGACGGCAAGGAAGTGATAGAGCGGTAGCCCAATGATGATGTTGAACGGAAACGTAATCGCCAGCGAGGCGGTCAGGTAATACGTCGGACTCGCTTTCGGCAGTGCCACTCGGCAGGCAGCAGGTGCGGCAATGTAAGAGGCGCTAGCAGCCAAAACCCCTAGAACTGTCGCCCCAGCCATGGTCAACCCAGCCGCTTTGCCCGTCAGGATACCGGCCAGGGCGCTTGCAATCGGCATCAGGATGCCGAACCCTACCAAAAACATTCCGACCTTTTTCAAATCACCTAACCGGCGTCCTGTTACCAGCCCGGCTTCAAGCAAAAACAGGGTCAGTATCCCACGAAATGGGGCATCAAACCACGGAGCGACCTGATCCCAACCACGCTTGCCTGATGCGTAACCAATCACCAGAAAGCCAACGAGCAGTAAGGTACTCTTTCCGGCCAGCAACTCGCGCAGGACGTCGCCCATCGTGGCGTTGTCATCCGAAGCCAGCGCCGCGTCCTTCCCTTGCAAGCGGGCGATAATGATCGCGACCAAGATGGCCGGAACCTCCATGATGGTCAGAAGTGAGGGCAGGAAGCCTTCGTAGTTCAACCCCTGAGCCTTGTAGAGTCCCAGCGCCGCCGGGGCATCCGCGGCAGTTCCAGCCGCAACCGTACCAGCTTCGATGGCCATCCGAAGCGCTTCTTCTTTGAGCGTATCGTGGAAAGCGATGGCTTCACCAAAGGTCACGGCTGAAACCGAACCATAGTGGGCGGCAATCGCAGCCGCATTCCAAATGTCGAATTTTCCAAACTGGCGTAGGATGTGGTAAGCCACGATTGGTATCACAACGCCTAGCGCAATCGCAGCTAGCCCTGGCCGCCAAAAATCATCCAGGTTGCTGATGGAGAGCTTGTAACCACCTTTCAACCCGATGGCGACAAGTAAGTAGATTGTCAGTGCCGTGTATAACTCCTCTGGGAACTTCAGATCGCTTTTGACACGGGTGGCAATGACACCAAGGATGAAAGCCAACACCATTGGTGATAACAAGCTCAGAAACATGGCTTGTGTAGCGTTCATGTGACTCCTCTATGCTTGGTTTTCTAGGTAAAGAGTGGAGGTAAGGTTGGCATCGTCTTCAGCCGTGCCAACCCACTGGACTAACTATTCAACGAGCGTGACAAGACCGGTCTCAATGTCGTAAACGCCACCGACGACCTTGAGCTTGCCTTCCCGAACCCGCTTGGCCAGCACCGGCTCAAGCCCTTTGAGCTTTTCGACTTGCATGCGGACATTTTCACGAATGGCATTTTGAACCTCATCCCCAGGCTGCCCCTTGACCCTTTGGGCGGCTGGCTTGATGTCATTGATGAGCGTCACGATGTGCCCAGGGACTTCGGGAACCTGAACGGCTGCCTGCACGGCACCGCACTTGGTGTGTCCCAGCACGAAAATGAGCTTTGCCCCAAGGACCTCCTCTGCAAACTCGATGCTTCCCCAGGAAGAGTAGGTTGAGACTTGACCGGCCGTTCGGACAATAAACAAGTCACCCAGGCCCTGGTCAAAAACGATCTCGTTGGGAACTCGTGAATCAGAGCAGCCCACAATAATGGCAAATGGCTTTTGCCCTTTGGCCGTCTCACGGATGCGCGCAATATCCTGGCGCGGGTGGATAGTTTTGCCCGCAGCAAAGCGGCCATTGCCTTCCATCAAAACCTTGAGTGCCATGTCAGGATCGGCTTGAAGCTCTTCGTTGGTCCAGGTTTTTTCCTCAGTGGCTTGCTCAGGCACGCTTACTGCGGGTTGGTTGCCAGCGGGCTTCATCGGCGATGGACGCGCCGGCTTTGGGGACTGGGCAACGGCGACCGGTTGTACGAAGGCCAGCGCCAGCGCTGGCGCAAAAAAAACGCTGGCCAGTCGTTGTCCAAAATGGTAATGGTGGGAAAACATGGGTTAGCATTCCTCCATAAGGCGAAAGTGGTTGCCAAACGGCTTGGGTGTTCAAGCGGATTGGTTCGGCGTCAGTAGGATGAATCGCCCCACTTTCGCACCGTCTTTGGGCGGCGTCAGTTGCTTGAGTCACGGCTTTTTTTTTGCTAGCCTCGCCACACTCGTTTGTCGTAGCTTGGTTTCGTCGTTCCCGAAGCAACAGTTATCCTTATCTAGTGTTTTTGGAATTCAGCGTTGTCTGCGGCTGCCCGTCAAAGTCATTCACCCAGGCCGGGTCCAGCGATTCACCGCGTCGCCGCGATAGACATTGGCTCTAACTCAATTCACCTCATTGTCGCTGAAGCGCGGACAGGTGAGCGACTGCGTGTTATCGAGCGCGAAAAAGACACCGTTCGACTAGCGGCAGGGTTGACTGAAACGCACCACCTCACAGACGAAAAAATCAAAGCGGCAGTAGCGACCTTGCGCCGATTCACCGATCTGGCGCAGGCGCATGGCGTCACCGCCATACTCACGGTTGCGACGAGCGCGATACGCGAAGCCTGGAATCGGGAAGTTTTTCTCCAGCGCGTGGAGCAGGACGTTGGTCTCCGTGTCGAGATTCTTTCGGGCATCGAAGAAGCGCGGCTCATTGCGCTGGCTGTGGCTGAAGTCACAGATTTTCAAGGTGAGCGCGCGCTTATCGTGGACATTGGTGGGGGAAGCACAGAATTTATTCTGACAACCGGACAAGCGCCGCACTATCTGGCCTCCGTCAAACTCGGCGCGGTTCGTCTTCACGAGCAGTTTTTGAGTCGCCAGGACCCACCCACCCGTGCCGATGTCACCGCCCTCACAACGCACATCCGAAGTGGGCTAACGCGCACAGTGCGGGAAATCCAGGAAGCCGGCGGCTTCCAACGAGTCGTTGGCACGTCAGGAACCATTCTGGCGCTTGCAGCCGCGAAATTTGATGCGTCGTACCCCATAGCCAAAAAAGTCACCACCGCACGGAGATTCTACCCACCTTTCGATGCTTTCACCTCAGAACTCACCTACGCCGCGCTTCAGACGCTCAACCGCCGCTTACAGCGGCTATCGCACAAGGAACGCCGGAAGCTGCCAGGCATTGATAGTCGCCGTGCGGACATCATCATCGCCGGCGGCATTCTGCTCGAAACCATCTTTCAAGAACTCAACTTTACCCAGCTTACGACGTGCGAATGGTCATTACGGGAAGGCGTTGTGATTAACTACCTGCGCGAGCAAGGTTGGGACTTGGGCGACGCGCCAGTGAGCGCCAAGGATATCCGCCAGCGCAGTGTTCTTGCCGTGGCCCACCGCTACGCCTATGAACCCGCCCACGCCCACCACACAGCCCGGCTCGCTGAACGTATCTTTGATCAAACCACCGCGCTTCATGGGCTTGGTGAGCTAGAACGGGAATGGCTGGGTTACGCCGCGCTCCTTCACGACATTGGTTACCACATTGCCCACACAAGCCACCACAAACACGCCATGTATCTCATCCGTCACGCTGAGATGCCTGGTTTCCACGGGCACGAGATTGCCATCCTGGCGAACTTGGCTCGTTATCACCGTGGCTCCCTCCCAAAACGAAAGCACGACGACTTCATGCGTTTGGCACCCACCCACCAGGAAACCATCACCAAGCTCATTCCGATTCTCAGACTTGCCGATGCCTTGGACCGACGCCATGCGGGCAAGGTTCAGGACATCAAAATTGAGTTGCAAGGAACCGACCTGCGGATGATTCCTGTCCCAGCCGCACAGGCGGATATAGACCTGGAGCTTTGGTGCGCCCAGCAAGTTTTACCAATCTGGACTAGCGCGTTCCCTGGCATCCTACCGCGAGTCGAGGTCGAGCCAGCTTCTAGAGCTGCTCAGCATGCCTAAGGCTCATACGGGAAACTCGCGCGGCTATGTTTTACTACAACTCATGAATACCTTTAGTCATGGTTCCTAGTAGTAGTAGTAGGGCCTGTGGAAATGTGGAAAAAAAATATAAACCATTGATGGCTAAGCTTTTATCATCTAATTAGGCTGTGGAAGAACCTGTGGAAAAAAAGCCCTCATCTGTGGAACCTGTGGAAAAAAGGGACAGCGAGGTAAACGGTTCCACAGGTTCCACAGGTCATCCACAGGGAGTTTTCCACAGATCTGTGGAAAACTTGTGTAAATCTATTTAAATGAACTAATTAGATTGTTGATGAGCCTGTGGAAATCGCTCTGCTTCTGGTAAAGGCGTGAGATTTTTTCGCAGCTATGCAAGACGGTCGTATGGTGTTTGTTGCCAAAGTGCCGTCCAATCTCAGGCAAGCTATGATTGGTGAGTTGCTTGCAGAGATACATCGCAACTTGGCGGGGGACGGCGATATTGCGCGAGTTGTTCTTTGACTTGAGGTCAGCCACCCGTAGTCCATAGTGATCACTGACCACTCGCTGAATCATCTCGATGGTGATGGGGCGTTCTTCTTCCTCGATATTGAGGACTTCTTTGCAAAGCTCAATATCAATCGGGCGGCGCTGGAACGACGCACAGGCCACCAGCCGGATGAGGGAGCCTTCCAATTCACGAATGTTTGACTTGATTTTCCCAGCAATAAAGAGCGCAACATTGTCGCTCAGGTCTATTTTTTCAATATCGGCCTTCCGCTTCAAAATGGCGACCTTGGTCTCAAGGTCAGGTGGCTGGAGGTCAGCAATGAGTCCCCACTCGAAGCGTGAGTGAAGTCGCTCCTCCAGGGTTGGAATTTCACGCGGTGGGCAGTCACTTGAGATAACGATCTGCTTTTGAGCGTCGTAGAGCGCGTTGAACGTGTGGAAGAACTCTTCCTGCGTGCGCTCCTTGCCGGCAATGAACTGAATGTCGTCAATCAGGAGTACGTCGATGCTGCGGTATTTCTCACGGAAGGCCTGGGCCTTGTCGTAGCGAATGGCATTGATGAGTTCGTTCATGAACTTTTCCGATGAGATGTAAACCAACCGCATGTGTCGGTCCCGGCTGCGGATTGATTGGCCAATCGCATGCATCAAGTGAGTTTTCCCGAGTCCGACGCCACCATAGATGAACAACGGGTTGTATGTGCGAGTCGGCGTGTCGGCCACCGCCATCGCCGCTGCGCGGGCAAATTGATTGCAGGAGCCAACAACGAAAGTCTCGAAGGTGTACTTGGGGTTGAGGGGCAGTTCGAGGGGTTCGAGGTCAACGATGCGCGCCCCAGCTAGGCCATCTGGTAAGTCAGGGTCAAGCGCCCCATACGTCGTCGTGTCGTGAGCTTTGAGTGTGTCGCCTTCCACCAGCCCATTTGATGTCCTAGTATCATTTGACTCGGCGTAAACAAACGCTAAGCGCGCGTGACCACATCCAACAGCTTTCAGTGCTTCTTCGACAACATCGTGGTAAGTTTCGGTAATCCAGTCTTCATAGCTTCGATTCGGAACGCAGAGATAGATAGTATCGCCTTGGCAAGCCTGCAGTGTGGCAGGCTTGAACCACGTGCTAAAGCTCTCGTGGTTGATGCGTTTTTCGATTTCCCCCAGGAAAGAGATCCACTTATCGTCATCCATCAT